>CAVYIL010000051.1:0-8687 GCA_963768325.1 uncultured Flavobacteriaceae bacterium
GACTTTTTGATATAATTTTCCTTAGGTTTATTTAGTTTTATAGGAAGAGTGAAAAAGGAAAGTTTTGTTTGGTTTTTAGGATATTATGCTATTTTGTTTTGCAGTAAATTCATAAGGGAATGGTATTACATATTGAACTCGTTTAAACTTTTTTGTAATTAACTAATAACTAGTTACTTGCAAATCTCAACTAAAACAGTAACTAATTAATTATCAGGTGTTTATCTTAAAAGTTTAAACAGGTTCATTAAATGAAAGGTGATTTGAGGACTTGTCTGCAGGAATTTAGAATCTTAATAGCACTTTTGGTTTATTTATCTGAGCTATCCTTCCTATGGTTGAAAAGGGTGGTTTAATCTTATTGTCATAGGTCTATATTCATTAAATGGGTAGATTTTGCTTTGAGTGTGTGAGGGGGATTGTTATGAAAGATTAATATATTTTTAGGATATTTTATTGTTTATAAGGTTGTTGACTTAATATTGATGGGTTTGATGATCTTGTTATGGTTATTTCGTTAAATAGTTTAAGTATGGGGGTGTCAATTGTTTGTTTTAAATAATATTTTTGGATTTTTAGAAGCATGATTAGTAGATAGGCATGGGGAATTCGTCAACTGTAAAGGTAAATACTCCAGTGAAGGTTTCGATTTTTGCTGGTTTTTTTGGGGAGGAGTAGAATTTTGGTATTTGTTCGGTGTGATCCCCTGTATTTCGGGTACAGGGGATTGGTTATAGGTGTGTAATAATTGTTTTATCCGTTCATAGAAATAAGAAATTCATCATTATTACGAGTTTGTTTAAATCTTTCATTTATAAACTCCATAGCTTCTACAGGGTTCATGTCAGAAAGGTATTTGCGCATTATCCACATTCGTTGTATGGTTGTTTCGTCAAGTAAGAGGTCGTCACGTCTTGTGCTGCTAGATATTAGATCAATAGCAGGGAATATACGTTTGTTTGCAATTCGTCTATCGAGTTGTAGTTCCATGTTACCAGTGCCTTTGAATTCTTCAAAGATTACTTCATCCATTTTAGATCCAGTTTCTGTAAGTGCAGTGGCTATTATAGACAAAGAACCACCACCTTCAATGTTTCGAGCGGCTCCAAAGAATCGTTTAGGTTTGTGTAGGGCATTGGCATCAACACCTCCACTTAATATTTTTCCGCTTGCTGGTTGAACCGTGTTATAAGCTCTTGCTAATCGTGTGATAGAATCTAATAGTATGACTACATCATGTCCGCATTCAACAAGTCTTTTAGCTTTTTCTAGTACGATATTAGCGACTTTTACATGTTCGTTAGCTTCTTTGTCGAAAGTAGAAGCGATAACTTCTCCTTTTACATTACGTTGCATGTCGGTAACTTCTTCAGGTCTTTCGTCAATAAGGAGTACCATTTGATATACTTCTGGATGGTTTGCGGCTATTGCATTAGCGACATCTTTGAGAAGCATAGTTTTACCAGTTTTTGGTTGCGATACTATCATGCCGCGTTGTCCTTTTCCAATCGGAGCAAATAAATCCATGATTCTAGTAGAGATCGTACTTTGTCTTCCTGCTAAATTAAATTTTTCTTCAGGAAATAAAGGAGTTAAATGTTCAAAAGAAACCCTGTCACGAACCACTTGAGGGTCGAGTCCATTTATTTTGTTTACCTTAATAAGAGGGAAATATTTTTCTCCTTCTTTAGGAGGTCTTACTTGTCCTAACACAGTGTCTCCAGTTTTTAGACCGAAAAGTCTAATTTGTGATTGAGAAACGTAGATGTCGTCAGGGGAAGAAAGATAGTTGTAATCACTTGATCGTAAGAATCCGTATCCATCTTGCATGATGTCTAATACCCCTTCGCTTTCGATAATGGCATCAAATTCAAAATCAGGTTCTTTGTAGCGATTTCTGATGTCGCGGTTGCCGCTATCTCTTTTGCTGTTGATATTTCGGTTTTTATTTTGAGATTTATCGTTATTTCTACTTCTTATTTCTTTTTTTCCTTCTTTGATTTCTGGCTTTTCTTCTATAGAGGTTGAAGTTGTTCTTTCTTTGGAAGAAGGTTTTTCTTCTTTACTTTTTGGGTTGATTAACCCCTTAACTGGCTGATTTTTTATTTGTTCGATGTTTTTTTCCATTTTTTTAGGACTTTCTTCTTGGGTAAGAAGGGTTGGTTTGTCTTTTGTTGCTAATGGAGTGTTAGCTTCTTTCTCCTTGTTAACCGATGAATTTGGAGGGAGCGGTGTTTTTTTGGTGCGTGGTCTTTTTTGACGAGGATCTATTTTTTTGTTTTCTTCATATACCTTTTTTGAAGTATTTTCCTCAATAGGCTCCACCTTTTTTGCTGTGTCTGGATTCGCAGCTTGGTAATCAAGAATTTGATAGACCAAATCTATTTTTTTTGTGGTGCGAAACTTGGGCACATTAAGTTTTTTTGCAATTTCCTGTAACTCAGGAAGCTTTTTCGCTTTTAATTCAGAAATTTCTAACATTTAAATTTTTAAATATAATTTATGTTTAGGTATGAATTTTCAAAAGAAGAATTCTAGAAAAATTTTATTTTGAAGGTAAGTAACCCTAATTGAATTTGTAATAGGTTTAACACTGCAAGTATACAACTTTATTTTTAATATTTTGTTTATTTTTGTAAAAATAAACTCTTATTTTTGCTTTTTCATAAGAAAAAGGTGGATGATACAGAGAATTCAAACTATATATTTATTAGCAGTGGTAGTAATTTCTGGAGGAGTAAGTATGCTTTTTCCATATGGGTTTAATCAAATTAAAGAGGCTTTGTATGTTTATCACAATACTTACATTTTGGTAATGTTTGTATTAATAACTACTTTTGCTTTGGTTACTGTATTTTTGTTTAAGAAAAGAAAGCTTCAATTTGTGTTGGGGCGTATTAACATATTATTAAATTTTATTTTACTAGGAGTATTTGTTTATTGGTCACCAATGGTATCTGGAGAAACTTTTGTTTCTGAGAAAGGTATTGGGATGTTAATTCCTATTGTTTCTATCGTTTTATTAGTAATGGCCAACAAGGCTATTAAAAAGGATGAAGATCTCGTAAAATCTGTGGATCGATTACGATAAACCTACAATCTTAGTAGTATTAGTGCGTTAAAACCCGAAGTATGCCAACTTCGGGTTTTATATTTGGTTGTTGTTGTTGATAGCTTATTAAATGAAAAATAATTAAGGAGAGTTGTAACATAATTTTGTTAATAACTACTTATTAAATAAAATATAAATGGGGATATTCGATTTTTTAAACAAAAAAAAAGACTTGTTAAAGAGGCAAGAAGCTCATTATGATGTGACTAACATTAGAGTTGTTGATCTGGAACTCGATTATGTGTTAGATTATGGATTGGAATCTTGGATTGTAACAAAAATGTACGAGTATGATTGGGGAGATAATTTTTTTACTAGAGAATTTATGATTAATAACGGTTCTAAAAATTTATTTCTTCATGTAGAAGAGGATGATGAGTTAGAAATATCTTTGACGGAAAAAATAGGGGTAAGAAAATTAGGCGAGCATATAACTGATTTAATTCTAGAAAGAGGATGCCCTCCTGATAAAATTACTTTTGAGGATGTTGTTTATTATAGGGATTCTGAAAACATGGGATTTATACGAAATGTAAATGGTGATGATTGGTCAGAGGTTATTAGTTGGTTATATTTAGATAAAGGTGAAAATAGATTAATCAATATAGAGCAAACGGGTGATACGGAATTTGAGGCTACAATTGGTGAGTATATAGAAGAGTATAAAATAAGTAATATATTACCCCAAAATGATAATCAATGAGTGAAATTAGAAAATATTTATTGTACACCAAAGTAGTAGTAGTAACGTTATTTTGTGTTTCTTGTTCTATAAGTAGTGGCAAAAAAGGTTATAAAAAGACACCTGTTGATGAATTTGTTACTAAATATATCAATGAGCCAAACTATAGTGTAATACTTGCAGATATGGATTATAAGGAGGATACTAAGTCTTATTATCATAAATACAAGATTGTTATAGCAAAAGCTAGGATTAAAGTTGACTCGATCACGCTAAATAATCCAACAATTAAAGCGGCCGACGTTGTTATTGAAGATACAGATTGGAAAAAGATAAGTGATGTTTTTTTTGATGAGAATATTGATAATTTGGGGATGACAATCTTATCTAAAAAAGATGGAGTCTTAGATAAAAAAGTTGCTCCTGCTGGTTTTGATAATTATGTGGGTAATGAACGTTATGGGAGATGGGAAAACAATTCTTCTGGTGGAGGTTCCTTTTGGGCATTTTATGGGCAATATCACTTTATGAGCAGTTTGTTTTATGGTGCTTCTCATATGTTCTATAGAAATGATTATAATGATTATAATAGAAATTATCGGGGGAGTAGAGGGTATTATGGATCAGGAAGCAACAGGTATGGAACTAGTTCTTCGACAACTAGAACTGCTAGTACATGGAACAGTAAACCAAGTACCTTTAAAAATAAGGTTAGAAGTTCTGTAAAACAAAGTGCTACTACTAGTAGAAGTAGATCGTATAGGTCTAACTCTAGCTATTCTAAAACAAAAAGAAACTCATCACGGTATTCTAATTCTTCTTCTTCTCGATCAAGAAGTGGAGGGTTTGGAAAATAATATTTATTATATACACATGTACATGGATTTACTAAATAGTTACCCATATTTATCAGAATTGCTTATATCTATTAGTTATATTGTAGAATCTATTGTCATTTTTGTCTTTGGTAAACTGTTGTATCAGTTGCTGAACCCAAAAATCAACATAAATGAAGAATTAGTAATTAAAGATAATTTTGCATTTTCGATAAGTTATGTTGGTTATTTTGTTGGATTATTAATTGTTATCGGAGCCTCAATAGTAGGAGATTCCCAAGGTTGGATTTTGGATTTGTCTGAAATAGCTTATTATAGTGCGATAGGAATAGTACTTCTTAATATCTCTGTTTGGATTAACAATAAGATTATTATGAATAAGTTTAATATTAAAAAGGAGATTATTACGGATCAGAATGCTGGAACAGGTATTATAGAGGCTTCTATAATGATTTCAACGGCTTTAATTTTATATGGAGCAATAACTGGAGAAAGTGGAGGGTTGTTGATGGGTACTAAAACGGCTATATTATATTGGTTAATAGGAATGTTAATAATGGTTGTTACTTCTAAATTATATATGGGTGTAGTAGGCTATGATGTTCATGCAGAGATAGAAAAAGATAATATTGCAGCAGGAGTGGCTTTAGCAGGGGTTATTGTCGCTATTTCAATAATAGTGATGAATGCACTTTTAGGTGATTTTGAGGATTGGAAATCTACTTTAATAGACGTAGGTGCTCAGACTGTTTTAGGGCTTATAGTACTGCTTGTTATGAGATTTGTAGCAGATAAAATTTTACTTCCTGGTAAACGATTAACAGATGAAATCGTTAATCAAGAAAACCCAAATATTGGCGCAGGGCTTATAGAGGCATTTGCTTATATCGGTTCGGCTATTTTGATTACATGGAGTTTATAAATAAAAGATCAAATAAGAGTTCTAATATTCTGAAAATTGCAATTTTCGCAACAGGTTTTGCCGGGATTGTAGCAGAATATGTGCTGTCAACGTTGGCTACTTATTTTATTGGTAATTCTGTTTTGCAATGGACAATGATTGTTTCTTTAATGCTTTTTTTTATGGGAGTTGGGGCAAGATTAAGTCAACTGATTTCAGGTAATTTGATAAGTAAGTTTTTGGTGCTTGAGGTTATTTTGTCCATTCTTGTTTCTTTTTCATCTATTATCGTTTATACTCTGGCAGCAGTTAGTCCATACTACGGGTTGGCTATATATACATTGTGCATTATTATTGGTTTGTTGATAGGTTTAGAAATACCAATAGTAATTCGAATTAATGAAGAGTACGAAGAGCTAAAAACAAATATATCTTCGGTTTTAGAAAAGGATTATTATGGAAGTTTATTAGGAGGTGTTTTTTTTGCGTTCATAGGCTTACCTTTTTTGGGGTTGACATATACACCATTTATTTTAGGTTTTGTTAACCTAGGGGTAGCTTGTGTCGTAGCGTATACTTTATATAACAAGTTTAGCAAGAAAGAGGTCAAAAAGATGTTTGGTGTGTTAGGTGTGACAATTATATTATTGGGGCTGGGTTTGGCTTTTACTCGACCAGTAATTCAATGGGGTGAACAAAAAAAGTATAAGGATAAAGTTGTTTTTTCTGATCAAACAAAATATCAAAAGATTGTCCTTACTGAATGGAAGAATGAGCATTGGTTATATCTTAATGGGAATCTTCAATTTTGTTCAATAGATGAAGAAATGTATCATGAGCCTCTAATTCATCCTGCTATGGGGTTATTTCCGAATGCGAAAAATATATTAATCCTTGGAGGAGGTGATGGGTGTGCAGCAAGAGAGTTATTAAAGTATGGTAGTGTTGAGTCTATAGATTTGGTTGATCTTGATCCAAAAATGACTAGTCTAGCTAAAGAGAATGCAGTGTTATTAGAAATTAATCAAGGGGCAATGCATAATAGTAAACTAAATGTATACAATCAAGATGCTTATATATTTTTAGAAAGTCAAGAAAAGCGATTTTATGATGTAATTATAGTTGATTTACCAGATCCTAGAAATATAGAATTGAGTAGGCTGTATAGTCATGAGTTTTATTCAATCTGTAATCGAAGGTTAAGACCAGGGGGTGTTTTGGTTACTCAGGCAGGTAGTCCTTATTTTGCATCAAGGGCTTATAGATGTATCGAGAAAACGATGAAAACAGCCAATTTTGTTACAATTCCTATGCATAATCAAATTATATCTATGGGTGAATGGGGATGGGTTTTAGGGGTTAAAAATTTAGATTTAAAGAAAGAGGAACTAAAAAGAAGATTACTCTCATTGCGTTTTTCTGATGTAGAAACAAAGTGGCTGAATAATGATGCGATGAAATTATTGACTTCTTTTGGGAAAAATGATTTTTTCTTAAAAGAAAAAGACTCAATAGAGGTAAACAAAATTCATAACCCTGTATTGCATAGGTATTATTTAAAGGGAAATTGGGATTTATATTAATATAGTATGGATATAGGAGCAAAAACTATTAAAGCAAATATTTTTAGTTATAAAAATTGGATAAATGAAATTAATCCTGATGTGCTAAAAGGTACTTTTAAGGAAGCTTTGGTTAAATCAGAATTTAGAATAGTGAAGTTTGATGAGTATTATTTTCCTGAAAAAGGATACACTTGTTTTTGGTTATTAGCAGAAAGTCACTTGGCGATTCATACTTTTCCTGATGATAATCGGGCATACGTGGAACTTAGTAGTTGTAATGAAAAGAAACTTAAATCTTTTGTATCTATGGTGTCTAATTTGTTATAGGCTGGAAGTGATTAGTTATTTTTTACCTAATTCTATGACTTCTAGGTTTTCTATTTTTCCCGAGTCTATTGTAAACCTTAACATGGTTCTGATTTTGTGAATTCCGTATTTTCCAGCGGCTCCAGGATTCATATGTAATAATTTGTTTTTTTTATCAGGTATTACTCTTAGAATATGAGAATGTCCACTTATAAAAAGTTTTGGAGGATTTAATTTAATTTCTTCTTTTGTATTTATATTATATTTTGGAGGATATCCGCCAATATGGGTCATCCATACTGTTACCCCTTCGCAAATAAATTTTTGATGCAAAGGATAGGTAGCTCTCGCTTCATTGTTATCAATATTACCATACACTGCTCGAAGAGGTTTTAATTTTTCTATAGCATCTGTTACACAGAGATCACCAATGTCTCCAGCGTGCCATACTTCGTCAGCTTCATTAACAAAGTGCAATATTCTATCATCTATATGACTATGAGTATCGCTTAGTAGTAGTATTTTTTTCATAATAAGATAGCTTCTTAGACTGATAATTTTGGATAAATTATATATTCAATTGATTGTTTAGAAAAAACGAGAATAATGTGATGTTAGATATTTCTATGATAAAAAGTATATTTGTATTTAATTTTTTCGCAAAAATAGAATAAACTTTGAGATATTTTTTAGAACTTTCATATAATGGTACTTCTTATCATGGATGGCAGAGGCAACCTAATGCTATTTCAATTCAAGAAGTTTTAGAAGATTGTTTGTCAATATTATTAAGGTGTAAAGTAGAGATTATAGGAGCAGGTAGAACAGATGCTGGCGTCCACGCTAAGCAAATTATGGCTCATTTTGATTTCCACAAGGATATAGAGGTAGAGGAATTTAAGTATAAGTTAAATTCTTTATTACCAAAAGAAATTGCAGTACTGAGCTTGTATTTGGTCAACGAAAATGCGCACGCGCGCTTTGATGCAATAAATAGATCGTATGAGTACCATATAACATTTTCTAAAGATCCTTTTCAAATCAATAAAAAATATTTTTTTAAGAGGTCTCTTGATGTAGAAAGGATGAATGAAGCAGCTTTGTTACTATTAAATTATACTAATTTTAAGTGTTTTAGTAAGTCAAAGACCGATGTAAAAACGTATAATTGTATTATTACTAGGGCAGTTTGGGAAAATAATGATAATGGTTTGGTGTTTAAGATTTCTGCTAATCGTTTCTTGAGAAATATGGTAAGAGCAATTGTGGGAACTCTTATAGAGGT
>CAVYIL010000052.1:0-14972 GCA_963768325.1 uncultured Flavobacteriaceae bacterium
TACGATAACCCATTGATTTACAGTAATAAAAAACTGTTTTCAATGGGTATTTTTGATAAATTACAAAGCGCATACAATCGTGAATTGAAAAAACAATATATTATACCTAAAATTTACCATGGAGGCGAGAATTATGACTTGTCAAAAACGTTGGTATGTTTATTATTCTTATTTAGACCCTGTAACTGGGAATATGAAACGTCAAGCTCCTATCACTTTTGGTGTTAATCGCAATCACAAAACAAAGAAAGACCGTATATTTCATTTAAAACTAATTAAACGCGAATTAGAAGAGATTTTAAGAGATGGATTTAACCCCTATGAAGAAGAAGCAAATTTTGATAAACTCAAATATTCTACAAATGACGCTTTAGAATTTGCACTTTCTCAGAAAAAAAACACTTTAAAAAGAACGTCTTATCGAGATTATGAAAATAGATTGTCTCGTTTTAAATTGTTTTTAAACAGTAAAGGACTACTTTATTCTAGTATTCAAGAAATTGATAAAAAAACTACAAATGCTTTTTTAAACGATATACTTAATAAATCAAGTGCGCGTAACCGAAACAACACAAGAGTTGTCTTTAGTGCTTTATTCGGGATTTTAGAGGATAATGATATTATTCAGAGAAATTATATCAAAAATTACTGTATATGACAATATAGGCGCTGATCCCAATATTACATTGGCAGGGTGTTTAGTACATGCGCGTAGAAAATTTCACGATGCAGTAAAGAATGATAAAAAAAGAGCTGAAAAAGCATTAGCTATTTTTAGAGAAATATATCTTCAGGAAAGAGAAATTAAGGAACTCGCTCTAGAAGATTTCGGAAAAATTAAAAATTTACGATTGGAGAGAATAAAACCATTACTCCAAAATATTAAAGATTGGATTACAGAAGAACAGTTTAAGGTATTACCTAAAAGTACTATTGGTAAAGCAATGACTTATTTTGTAAATCAATACCACAAGTTCCTAACTATTTTTGAAGACGGAAGAATTCAATTGGACAACAACCGTATCGAAAATGCTATACGACCACTGGCTATTGGAAGAAAAAATTACCTCTTTGCAGGATCTCATAAGGCAGCTCAAAATGCAGCCATGCTATACTCTTTCTTTGGAACTTGCAAAATGAATAATATAAACCCTAGAGAATGGCTTACGGATACTCTTGAAAAATTACCTGACCATAGTGTACTAAAACTAGAGGAATTATTACCAGGGTATAATAAACAAAATTAAACGTACTTTATCGGACGGATACGTAAATATTATGTTGTTAAGAAGTAATTAAATAAGGTGATAGATTTTGTCAAGCATTAATCAAATCTAAAAAATAAAGGAAATTCCAGTGTCTTTTGATTTATTTGTCTTTTTAATTTTTTTCATGTTTTTAATCTCTATTTCAAAATGTTTCTTAAGTTGGCTAAACATAAATGATCTAAAAATTTTATTGTCTCCTTTGTCTCTTGTTTTCTCTAATGCACTATAATATTTATTTTTATCTTCTTTAAAAACTACAGACATAGGGTAGTTATGGAAAGATTGAATGTAGTTCATAATTAGCCTAGATAAACGTCCATTACCATCTGCAAAAGGATGAATAGAAACCATTTGGTAATGTGCATCAAATGCTAAATTATTTATTGAAGTGAAGTCTTTAGATTTATTAATATTTTTATTTATTTCCTCTAGCAACAACTTCACTCTTTCAGGAACTTTTTTATAATCCATAAAAGTAGTAGTACCTGCACGAACCGTTACTTTTCTGTAATCCCCTTTAGAGGAATCAAAGTCACCACCTATAGAAGATATAAATGACCCTGTATTTTTCATTACCAATGAAGAAATGTTTTGAATTATTTCGGAAGTCAAAGGCTTTTTGCTTTTAGCTAATTCTATTACATGTTTTAATGCCTCTAAATGATCTAGAGCCATAAAAGTATGCTCTAATGGTTTGTTGTTAGGTGTAAGGCTCTCATCCAAAAGTAAAAATGTTTCAGACATTGTTAATGTAGATCCTTCGATAGAATTTGAATGATGAACTATAGCATATTCATTAAATTTATCAAAATCAAAATTATCTCCTTTGATAAGTTTAAGGTATTCATCCTTTATTTTCAATAGCTCTTTCATTTCAATTTATCTTGACATTTTCCTAGACAAAGGCATAATAAATATCCTCATACAAATATAACATTAATTTAGTAAAAAAATTATTGTATTTTCGCCTTTTAGCATGTTATTCACGCATACGATATCGCATACAAAGCCTGCTAAAAAACAACAAAACAAATCACATAACTACTGTAAATCAGTTATCTATATTTTTAATATAGCTTGGTATTAGGTTATAACCCGGAGGTCGGGGGATCGTGCCTCCCTCTCGCTACAAAATTAGCCCATTGATTTACAGTGAAAAAACTGTTTCAATGGGTCTTTTTTTGATAAATTATAAAACGCATACAATGGTTTAGATAAATCTATAATATAAATGAGTTATTAAAAGATTTAAACATTACCAAACCTTCTATTCATCCCGAACTTCATATTTTTAGATTTAATGAAACTAAAAAAAGGAGGGATTAAAATACACACCTGTTGGGATGATACTATGATGATTCCATATGTGATAAACATCACTCCTGCTAAGCTCCATGATAAGCATGGTCTTAAACAAGAGCAAATAATTATTTTTATTTTTTTAAATATTGCACATGATGCCAATTCGCTATATCTTTGAGAAAATAACCCTATTATGTATAAAATAAAAAGTAGGATTTGGATAGAAGGAGAAGAAGGTGTTTTTTTGGGAGAAGGTAGAATAAAAATTCTTAAAACAATTCAAGAAGAAGGTTCCTTATCAAAAGCTTCTAAATCATTAGGCATATCATATAAAAAAGTATGGAATCTAGTGGATTCTATTAATAAAAATGCGCTTGCCCCCATCGTAATCAAAAATACAGGTGGCGAGGGTGGTGGCGGAACTATTATTACTCCCTATGGTCAAAAAATGATAACTGTTTTTGAAAAAATAAATCAAAACTGTTGGGATTTTCTCAATGAAGAGCTAAAAAAATATCAATTTTAATGCATATATCAGAAATATCTTGGGTATTTATATTTCTCTTGCCCATTATTGCCTTTTTATACTCTAGCGTAGGTCACGGAGGTGCAAGTGGATATTTAGCACTTATGGCTCTATTTTCTTTTTCTCCCAATGATATGAAACCTACAGCATTACTCCTAAATATATTTGTATCCGGTATATCTTTCTGGTTTTTTAAAAAAAATAGCTTCTTCAAATGGAAATTATTCTTGCCCTTTTCTTTGGGATCCATACCCGCTGCTTTTATTGGAGGGTACTTAAGTATCAACTCTATATTGTATAAAAAAACACTAGGTATACTATTAATTTTTGCAATACTTAGAATGCTAGGATTTTTCGGGAAATCAATTTCTAATAACGAAATTAAATTTGGTTTAGGAGTCCTAATTGGTATATGCACAGGATTTTTCTCAGGAATGATAGGTATAGGTGGCGGAATCATACTTAGCCCCTTGATTTTACTTTTAGGTTGGGGAAGTGTAAAAGAAGCCGCTGCAACCTCTGCCCTATTTATATTTGTTAATTCTACTTCTGGTATGATAGGATATGTAATAAATAATGGGGATATACCCCAATTTGCTTTTTATCTAATTTTTTTAGCAATCATAGGAGGATTTGTTGGAGCCTATTATGGAAGCAGCAAAATAAGCTCTGTGAAATTAACTTATCTTCTAGCATTCGTGTTAGTAATCGCTAGTATAAAACTAATGTTGGTATAACTACTAAAAATAATGGCTCTATGTTGATTTGAGTAGGTAAGATAAAAAAGTAAAATTGAAGATGACAAATTCTCAAGAAATATTTTGAATAGCTTTAGAGATAGAAGATTTAGGGCAAATAGGATTTGATGAAACCTCAACGAAGAAAGGACATAATTGTGTAACTACCATGGTGGATTTAAAACAAAGAAGAGTGCTTTATGCAAGCGAAGGAAAAGACTCAGATTGCATTAAGAAAAGTGTTGCATATTTGAAAGAAAAACAAGTTTGTATTGACATGTTTCCAGCTTTTATATCAGACTGTAACGCACATATCCCCCATGCCAGCATCACCTTTGATAAGTTTCATGTCGTTAAAGAAGTCAATAAGGCAATGGATGAGTTAAGAAAATTAGAAAAACGCGGAAACGACCTTCTAAAAGGTCACAAATATACCCTTTTAAAAAGTAAACTAACACCAAAACTTAAAGAAGAACGAGACCTGCTATTAGAGTATTATCCCCGTTTAGGCAAGGGATACCGGATTAAACAGCTCTTTACAGAGTTTAGGGACATTAAAAACAAAGAAGAAGCAGAAGGGTATTTAGCCTTTTGGTGTGATCTAGTTGATGAATCTAAAATATACCCCCTTTATAAAAGTCGCAAATACTATAAAAGCACACTGGTCAGATATCATAAACTATATTGAAAGCAGAATTAAAAACGGTATTTTAGAAGGATTAAATTCTAAAATTCAACTCGTTAAAAAAAGAGCAAGAGGCTATAGAAATTTTATCAATATGATTTACTTTACTTGTAGCAAACTTAAATTTGATTACCCCCTATATTCAACATAGAACCAAAATAGGAAACATACTTACCAAACAAAAAACACGTTCTTAGATTGTGATAAACCAGAATTTACATATCTTTTTAATAAAAAGAATAAAAAACAGTATTTTATTAATATAGATTTTTAAATTCGGTGTTTTTATACAAATCAAAAAAAGAAAAAATTATCACTATAATCCATAAATAAAATTTTAAAAAAACATTTAAATTCTTAATACTATAAAAATAGCCATCATATATTAACATTTAAAACTTATATATTTGTTTTAAATAAAGGCAAAACTAAAAATATCCATACCTAACCCAAAAATCTCAGTCTGGAGTGCTCTAACAACATTAAGACTAATACTAAACAGATACCCTTATGAGTAAAAAAAAATGGCACAAAACCGAAACTGCTAAATATACATTATACGGGATCATATTTGGATTAATATTTCCGATCCTAGCTACAAGTATTGACATTTTACGCCTAGGTATGGATTTTTCGTGGAAATCTGCTTTAACTATTCAGAATGAATATCCGATTCATTACATCATTGATACCGCACCTTTTTTCTTAGGAATATTTGCTATGTTTGGAGGTATAAATCTAGACAGACTTAAGCAAACTAATCTCAAAATACAAAAAACTTCTAAATTTAAAGAAGATTTCTTAGCTAATATGAGTCATGAAATTAGAACCCCTATGGTTGGTGTCATAGGAATGATCGACTTACTTTTTAAAAACACTAAACTAAGTGAATTACAGAAAGAATATGTAACCACGATCCATCAGTCATCTCTTAATTTATTAGGAATCCTAAATCAAATCCTTGATCTCTCCAAAATTGAAGCTGGAAAACTAAAATTGACTAAAACAAATGTTAATTACAAAGAATTAATTGCTCAAAATATAGGTTTATTTTTTGCTACCGTTAAGTCTAAAGGGATAAGTATTTCCTCAGAATTCACTAATGAAATTCCTAATGTAATTATAGCAGATAGCAATAGGTTAACACAAGTGATTTCAAACTTAATAGGTAATGCTATTAAGTTTACTAAAGAAGGTTTTATTCTTATAAAATCTACCCTTATATCAAATGAAGAAAACATTTTAACCATAAAAATAGAAGTGATTGACACTGGCATAGGTATCAAAATAAAAGATCAAAAAAAGCTTTTTAGCCGATTTAGTCAGTTTAACCAAGAATCAATTATTGCAGGAGAAGGAAGTGGTTTAGGTCTTACTATTTGCAAAAATTTAGTTTCTTTAATGGGCGGTGATCTTGGTGTAAAAAGTGAATTTGGAAAAGGTAGTAATTTCTGGTTTACTTTTAAAACCAAAATATCTAAGGCTGTTATTATTGAAAAACACTCTCCATCTTTTAATTATCAAAAAACAGAAAAACTTAAACTGCATATATTGCTAGTTGAAGACTCTCCTACCAGCATATTAGTATTTCAACAAATATTAAAATATTTAGGCTGTACAACCGATGTAGCTGATAATGGTAAAAAAGCATTGGATATGTTCCAAGAAGGAGTTTATGATATTATATTAATGGATATCAATCTCCCAGAATTAAATGGTATAGAGACCTGTTCGCGTATTAGACAAGAATATACAAACGTACCCCCTATCATCGCTATCACATCAAATGCCTTACTCGGAGATGCCGAACGATATATTGCTAAAGGTATGGATGATTATATTACCAAGCCATTTACTACTGAAATTCTTAATCTTAAATTAAAAAAATGGTGTAAATCTAAATAGATAATCTTTTAAAAATATTCTTTTCGTTTTAAAGTACTCATCTTCAATTAACCACCTCGATGCAAGCATAGTGGTTTCGATTACCTATATTTAGAGAAAAAAATTATTTAAAAAAACAAAAAGATGTATCCTTATCATAATAAAATAAGACAACGAATTAAAAATGGAGAATTAATTAAGTATGAGTATGTAGATAAATATAAAAACATTTCTCCTTGCTTACTCCTCTTTTTTAATACAGAACCATTTATTCGACCCATTAGGGAACATCGATTTAAAGAATACGAACAGATCATTAGTTTTACTTTACCGTAGATTTATAATACATCCTAAACTACATCTAGTATAATTTTTTTAAAATTATTCTTAGCATTTCCGCATAAAGAACAACAATATTCTGTAGGTAAGTTTACAAATTCCACCCCAGCAGGAACATTTACCACCACATCTCCTACCGAGGGATCATAAACTGTCTGGCAATCCATACACTGATATACCTCTATCTTAATTACCTCATCTTTAAAAAATGTATTCGTATCCTCGTTATCTATAACTCCTAAATTATAAAAATACGTTTTGGTTAACTCTAATAATAATCCGTATAAATTATTTTGATCAATATCCTGCGCAAACACTATATATTTTTTGATATTAGGATCAAAATTTTTAGCGTATAGAATGTTATATGTTGGTTTTATAATATGATTTTTAGATATTTCATAAAATTGGTTTTTTTCTATTACTATAGATGTAAAATATCGATTTTGATTATGATTAGATGTTATAGCAAAAGTTAATCCATAAGTACTAATATCATTTTGATCAAAATTCAATACCAAAAATTTCTTTAACGAAAGCGCCTCTTTATCACCTACAGGTAAATGCCAATTTAATTCTAATGCAGAATGTCGAATATTGATTCCAAACGTACCTAAAAGTTTTTCTAAAGTTAATTTACCTTCCATAGGAATTCCCTTTATTATTAATGATTTCCAAGGTGTCAAACAAATTTTTCCTACGCCATATTCTATACAAAAATCACAAAGCCACTTAAGAAACTTAAGATCATAAAGATTATTTCTCCAATATAATCCCAACCAATACTGGTTACTACCCATTTTATTCATACCCTCATAATACGGAAAAGGAGTAAAAGGGATTGTGAGTTGTTTCTCAATAACTCTATTGTTTGTATTCAGACTGGTATTTAGAAGTTGAAATAACTCATCTGTAGAACTTACCTTACTATAATTTTTTTCTATTTCTTCAGCTATTCTAGCGATATCCCAAGTATAAATCAATACAGGATAATAATCCGCTTCTCTATTCGGTAGTTTCAGAAATAAATACCAATAATCTTCGTGTGATGAAGCTATAAAATTAAGCTCTCCAAAAAACAAAGGAACCATTTGTTGTTTTGGGTCTACAATGTTAATTTTTAATTGTGGCTCATACCCAAACTGTTCCAAAATATATAAATAAGAAGCATCTCGTAACCAAACAGTACTGTTCAATATATTAATGGAAACATATGAACTACTAATATTTTGTTGTATTGGAGAAGAAAAAAATTCTGAATTATATGATTTGTGTTCCGCCACAACATTTCCTTTATTATTTTCTATGGGAAAAATAATATCTTGCCTAGACCCTATATGAAATGAATCTAGTTCTAGCTCTTCTGCATACTCAATAATACGATGTAATTCCCCTGGTGATAAAACACCACCTTTAACATTAACTCTTTGTAATTTATTACGCATCATCATACTAATTCCATTACATTTTGCAGCACTTCTTTCACCTCTGGTTTACAACTACCACAGCCTAACCCTGCTCCTGTTTTATTGCAAAGTTCAGAAAAGTTAGTACAGCCCGATTTAATTACTTTTTCTATATTACCTTCTCCTACCTGACTACAAGAACATATAAGTTTACCAATCATTGGTTCACTAGGTTGAGAGGAACGCAGTAATTCTTCCCGTTTTTCTGACAGCTCTATTTTTTCTTCAATTAAACGTTTAAATTCTGCAAACTCATTTTTATCCCCCATCAATATCGCACCAACTAACCAATCATTTTTAATGACGCATCGTTTATAGAATCGTTTTCCGGCATCCATAAAAATAACTTCTTCATAAGAAGGATCATTCGTTGGCATATCTATCATCCCGATACTACATAATTCCAAATCTTCAAACTTTAAAATATTCATAAAAACAGAACCCTTGTACGCCGAACTATAATCCCCGAGTAAATATTTAGCAACAATATCAGCTTGTTGTTCTGCCGCTGCAGTTGTTCCATATAGATCGCCCCGGAATTCTGCTATCTCTCCTACTGCAAAAATATCAGATATACTAGTTTGTAAATATTGATTTACAATAATCCCTCGTTGACATTTTATTCCTATTGCCTTAGCTAGATCTATATTTGGTATGGTACCTATAGAATACACCACAGCATTACAAGTAAATGATTTCCCCGATTTTAGATTCACTAACAATGTATTAGCCTCTTGATTAAATACCGTATCTACCTCATTATCAAAATAAATATGAATTCCTTTTTCTCTTACATCTTCTGCTAATAAACGACTAGCAACAACATCTAGCTGACGCTCCATTAATCTACTAGCGCGTTGTATTATTGTTATTTTAACATTTTTTTTGCGCAATGCCGCTGCCAATTCTAGTCCTAATAAACCTCCACCTACAATGGTCACATGTCTTTCGCTATCAGGTAATCCAGTTTGATCTAAATAAGTCTTAAGCTTATCTGCATCTCCACGATCTCGAAGCGTAAATCTTCCTGATAGATGTAATGGTACATCTTTAGAGATAAAGGCTCGACTACCAGTAGCCATGATAACCACATGATAATCATGTCGTAAACCTTTACTATCGATTAAATATTTTTCTTTTTCGTTAATCTTTTCGATAGGATTATCCGTAGATAATGTAACATTTAGTAACCCCATATTACCTTCTCTCATCTTCTGCAACTGTTCCCACTTTAGCTCTTCACTTACATACTCAGGTAATAATACTCGATTATAGAATGGATATAATTCTTTAGAAAATACAATAATCTCATCCTCTTCATTATACTCTCTATAGGTTTGAATAAATCGATATGCCGATGTACCGGCACCTATAATACATATTTTTTGCTTTGGTTTAATAAATTTAGAAACTTCAACAGCAGAAAATTTAAAATCGGGTTCTTTAGAAATCGGATCAATAATATCGTTTGTTAAATTATTAGCCCTTGCATAATCATTTCCAAGAACCTTACCCCAGTGCATCGGAAGAAAAATAACTCCTTTGGGGATAGAAGTACTTACCTTAACTTTAACTTGTACTTTACCCCGTTTGCTTTCTACAATTGCTATATCCCCTTCTTTTAATTTTCTCAAATACGCATCTACAAGATTCAATTCTAAATATGGATCTGGAATATGTGTAAGCAATCTATTTACCTTTCCTGTCTTAGTTCTAGTATGCCATTGATCGCGAACTCTACCAGTCGTTAATATCAATGGATACTTTAGAGAAAGTAATTCTGAGGTTGGTTTTATAAATCTAGGAACTACAAACTTTGCATTACCTGTATCGGTGTAAAACTTTTTATCTTCGAATAATCTTGTAGTTCCTAGATGCGAATAATTTGGTACGGGCCATTGAAAACTACCTTCCGCCTTTAAACGATTATAACTAAGACCTGAAATATCAATATTTGTTCCTTTAGTAAGCATACAATGTTCTTTATACACCTCTTCAACAGATGTATAGTCAAACCCACTATACTGCATTTTTTGTGCAAATTTCCAAAGAATTTCTGAATCCGGTAATGCTTCTCCCGGAGGATCAACCACCTTATTTAGATACGTAATACGTCGCTCACTATTAGTCATCGTTCCCTCCTTCTCAGCCCAACCAGCAGCAGGCAATACTAAATCCGCATATTCTAATGTTTCAGAACGATTAGATATATCCTGTACAATCACAAATTTTGCTTTCTGTAACGCTCTTTCTATTTTATTAGAATTTGGTAAACTCACAATGGGATTGGTACAGATAATCCAAATCACTTTTAACTTACCACTTTCTAGAGCATCAAACATTTCGGTAGCAGTTAATCCATTTTTTTCTGAAATCTCTTTACCTCCCCAATAGTTAGCTACTTCTTTTCTATCTTCTTCATTATTTAAATCCTTGTGAGCAGCCAATAAATTAGCCATACCTCCTACTTCTCTACCACCCATCGCATTAGGTTGTCCTGTTAATGAAAAAGGACCAGACCCTGGTTTTCCGATATGTCCAGTAAGTAAAGATAAATTCAATAACGCATTATTTTTATAAACACCTATTGAACTTTGGTTTAATCCCATTGCCCAAAGTGTTATAAAACCTTTTGCTCTACTAATATATTGGGCTGCTTTTTTGATTTCTTTTATCGTAATTCCACAAATTTTGGCAGATTCTGAAAGAGAGACAGAGAGTAATGATTCTTTTAGAATTTTAAAATTATCTGTGTGATTAATTATAAATTTTTTATCTATTTTTTTAGTATCAATTAATCGTTTTGCAATGGCATTATATAGAGCAACATCTGTTCCGGGTAAAATCTGTAAGTGCAAGTCTGCAATATCACAAGATTGTGTTTTTCTTGGATCTACAACTATTATTTTAGTATCTGGATTTTTTTCTTTTTGAGCCTCTATTCTTCTATACAAAATGGGATGACACCAAGCTGGATTAGCTCCAGCTATCATAAAACAATCCGCCAATTCTATATCCTCATAAGCTATAGGAACACTATCCTCTCCTAATGCTTGCTTATATCCCACCACCGCAGAACTCATACATAACCGAGAATTGGTATCTATATTATTGGTTCCTATAAAACCTTTAGCTAGTTTGTTAGCTAAATAATATTCTTCTGTAAGACACTGTCCAGATACATAAAACCCTACACTATCCGAACCATATTTGTTTATTACGGCATTAAATACCGAAGCAGCTCTATCTAAAGCCTGATCCCAAGAAACTCGTTGCAGATCATGCCCCCTACTCCATCTCATTTCGGGATACAGGATTCTATCACTTTTATCTTGCACCACATGGTGTAGATTCATCCCTTTAGAACACAACATACCCCGATTAACAGGATGATCTGGGTCTCCTTGTACTGTAATACTCCCTTTAGTACTTTTCTTAACAATAATTCCGCAACCTACACCACAGTATGAACAAGTTGTTTTATAAGATTTTAATGTAGACATATCAGGGGGTTTTTATTAACTATTAGAATTTTTCTTTGCAGAAAAAACAAAATAACAGCATCCTTTACTCTCAAAACTAACTACTAACACCTATAATTCATAACTTAAAATCAATTATTTAAACCAAATTAGAAAGAATTATGAAATCGATAAAAACAACGCGTTAAAAAGCGTTTTTGCAAATTACAAGATACTTATATTCAATATTTTAAATTCATATTTATGAAATAGAGCATCTATATTTAATCAATAAGCAAGGCTTTTCTTTAATTCTTGACCTTCTATTTTTTCATCCTCTATAGAAAATTTAATTGCTAAAGACACAATCGCAGTAAAAATGACAAAAACACCTATTATAAAATAGCCATTAGAAACAGCCTCAGAAGCAGCAATCCGTTGTGCCGTTTCTATCGCTTCAGTCCCTAAGTGTTGATTATTTATAATGGCAACTTTTTCTGCAACAGCAGATTTAGATTTTAATAACAACGCAGCAAAAAAAGCACCCACATTACCACCTGCTCCCACAATACCAGAAACAGAACCTATAGCTTTTTTGTTAATAAAAGGAACAATAGAGAAAGTTGCGCCTTCTGCCATCTGTACAGCCAAACTAAAACCTATTAATAGTAAAATCGCCATGGTTAAACCTGTCATACCAGAAAATAATAACAACATCACTCCTTCAATACCCAAAATGATAGAAAGAAATAATACACGCCCACGTAACCCTTTTAGTTTTCCAAATTTATCTCCATAAAACCCACCTAAAGTTCTAGCAAAAATATTCATCAATGTAAAGGATAACACCAAATTACCCGCAATTACTCTTTCTAATTGAAAAGTGTTTTGCAAATAATCATCCATGGTACTATAAACTGTAAGCTCCATCCCAAAGCAAACTGCATACACCATAAAAAGAATCCAGACTCTATAATCTTGTATAGCAACCAAAAAACTAACTTTATCTTTTTTAACTTGAGGAAGTTTCCCTTTATATTTTAGCTCAGAGTAATTACCATTAGGAGTATCCTTAGTAAAAAAGAAATATATGATTCCCATTCCTAAACAAATAAATCCAACACTAATCATACAGTATCTCCAAGCATCAGTTTCTGCAATTCCAAAACTGACAATAACAGCTGCAAGTAACGGCATACCTAAACGGTTAGCACCTCCCCCAAGGTTTCCCCAACCAGCAGCGGTAGCATTAGCAGTACCTACAATATTAGAAGTAAACATTATAGAGGTATGAAATTGTGTAATCACAAAAGAAGCTCCTATAAAACCTATAAAAAATCGACAAATCATAAACTGCAAAGGAGTTTGTACAAATCCTAATAGCATTACAGGAATAGCTCCTAATACCAATAACCGTGTATAACAAATTCGAGGACCGTATTTATCACATAATTTACCAATTGCTATTCGTGCAAAAACAGTTCCCGTAACAGCCAAAATAATAGAATTCCATTTTTGGTTTGGAGTTAACCCTAAATCTCTTTCCACGTCTGGCATAAATGGTACGATACCAAACCACGCAAAAAAACATAAAAAAAAGGCTATTGAGGTAATCCAAAATGTACGTATTGGTAAACTTTTAAAATTTAATAACCTTAGATTTGTAGACTTTCCTGAAGTATTCATACACTACTTAATTTAGATTCTTTAACCTTTGTTCATTTATAACAATAAATAGAACAATTTTAAACCAAAACTAAGTATTATTACTTATAAATAAGTGTGTTTTTTATAATTTATACTCAAAATTACGTATTTAAAAAATAATGACAATCTAAATTAAAGAATTGATAAAAAAACAAAGGAAAATATAAATACTGAAGGAGTTTAATCTCCTCAAAAGTTACTGCCCAGAAACAATTAAGTAAAAAACTAAAGATTACAACCACAAATAACTAACACTACCTTAGCATACCATACTCCCTAGCCTTATTATTCAATTCTAATACATTTTTTACACCCATTTTCTTCATTAAATTGAATCTATGCACTTCAATAGTTCGCTTACTTATATCTAGTTCTAAAGCTATTTCTTTATTTGTCATTCCTGAAACAGCATATTTAAGTATTTGAATCTCTCTTTTAGTCAAATCAAATGGTTTTTTATCCTCTACTTTTACATTAGTATTACTTGAATGCAATTCAACAGTAGAAGTAGTACTATTGTCCGTATTTTCTTTTTCCTCGCTAAGTAATTTTTTAATTAAAATAGAAGATACATCTCCACTAAAATACTTTTCTCCATTGCTAACAGAAGAAAGTGCTTTAAGAAATTCCTCCTTGCTAGCATCTTTAAGAAGATAACCATCCGCTCCAGCCTTTACGGATTGCAAAATATATTCATCAGAATCATGCATTGATAACATTATTGTCTTAGTTCTTAAGCCAAGAGATACAATTTTATGAACAGTCTCAATTCCAGACATCTCTGGCATTCGTATATCACATATAACAATATCAGGTCTTAAAGATTCTATAATTTTAATAGCCTCAATACCATCAGCAGCCTCACCTACTACTTCATATTTTTCCTCATCTTCTAATAAAGCTCGGATACCATCCCTTACTAAAAAATGATCATCCACTAATATTATTCTAATCATGATATGTATTCTAAATCTTTTTATTAATTGTATTCAAAATTACTGTAAATAAAGGTTTTCATAATACAACCAGCTAATTATTTTAGATTTCTCAATTTCCCATACTTATAATTACGTATTACTTAGATTAAAAATAAGTATTTATACTTATTTTTGTACTCATAACATGTGGCTTATGAAAAGAATAGTTATTATCGGCAATGGAATGGTGGGGCATAAATTTTGTGAAAAATTTGCGAACTCAAAAGAATTTACAAATTTTAAACTTATAGTTTTTGGCGAAGAATCCAGAAGAGCATACGATAGAGTACACCTCAGCGAATTTTATTCTGGCAAAACGGCAGAGGATTTAAGTATGTCACCTCCTAATTGGTATGAAAATCACAATATAGATTTACATATTGGCGAGATGATTATTAAGATTAATAGAAAAGAAAAAACAGTTACCAACCACTGTGGTGCTACATACTCATATGATTACCTAGTATTAGCCACTGGATCCTCTGCATTTGTACCACCTATCTCGGGTGTAGAGAAAGAAGGTGTTTTTGTATACAGAACTATAGAAGACCTAGAATCTATAAAAAAACATGCAACTAAAATAAAATCCAAAGGAAAAACACGCGCGGCTATACTCCTAC
>CAVYIL010000053.1:0-34564 GCA_963768325.1 uncultured Flavobacteriaceae bacterium
CCAGCCACCAATTGCTGCCATTTTTGTAGGAAGAAATCTCTCCTTTAATAATTTTGGTAAATACGGTATTCATTAATCTATCTATTTTTTTGTTAGTTATAGGTAGTCGAAATATAGTTTATTATTTTTGAGTTTATATCATAAAAAAACCTTTTTTGAATTATTCAAAAAAGGTTTTTTAAAAAATTAATATGCTCTTTTATTCTCTAGTAATTTCGATAACATCAAATTTCACAACACCATTTGGTACTATAACTTCTGCTATTTCACCAACACTTTTGCCTAAAAGACCTTTTCCTATAGGAGAATCTACAGATATTTTGCCTGTTTTTAGGTCTGCTTCACTCTGAGCTACCAATTTATAAGTCATCAGAGTCCCATTTGTTTGGTTTTTAATCTTTACAGTAGAATGTATTAATGCTTTAGATGTATCCAACTGAGATTCGTCAATTAAACGAGCACTTGATAGTGTTTCTTCTAATTTCGAAATCCTTAACTCCAGCAAACCTTGAGCTTCTTTTGCAGCATCATATTCTGCATTTTCACTAAGATCTCCTTTGTCACGTGCTTCGGCAATAGCTTGCGAAGCTTTTGGCCGTTCTACATCTTTAAGCTGATTTAGTTCTTTTCTTAATTTTTTTAATCCTTCTGCGGAATAATAAGATACTTTGCTCATAAGCTTCATCCATTTATATAAATACAAAAAATCCCACCTATAATGGGATTTTAATTACACAAATATAATAAAAAAATATACCTTGATTGCTTTTTTGCGTAATTTGGCTTTTTTATATGATTTTACTTGTTAATTAAAAACAGTAGATGTTTTTACTGATAAGTGAACATCTATTATTGTTAAAGAATTAAAAAATGAGAAAGTATATTTTTATCCTGCTTTTTGTAATTTCCGCGTTATCATGCAGTAGTGATGATGCTAGAGTAACAAATCCTTTTTTACCTAATGTAAGTGTTAACTTCAAGATAAATCTTAATTTGCCATTGTATAATAAGCTTAATTTTCCTGGGGGAGTTTATGTAGAAAGCTCTTTAGGTGGTATTAAAGGTGTTATTATCTATAACTTAAACGACCAAACGTTTCTTGCTTATGAATTAAGCGACCCTAATATCCCTCCTAGTAGCTGTTCTGCTCTAAAAGTAGTAGGTATGATAGCTTCCTCTGATTGTGGTAATGATAATGTTTATTCAATATCAACAGGACAACCTACTAAAGGTGGTGGAAAATATCCTTTACTGAGTTATCGAATAGCAAAAGAAGGTAATATTTTAAGTGTATCTAATTGATTTATACCTTTTCTCTTTTGCTGCAAATTCATAAAGGGAAATGGCATTAGTATGCCGACAAACCTTGTTTTAAATTTATAAGCACTAAATCGCTTCTAATTTCTGACAAGATTTCGATTGCTTTTTTGCTCCTTATTCCTAGTTTACAACAAACTATAATCGGTTTTACTGAATTAATTTCGGAAGATTTTTCTATTAGGTTACCTAAAGGAATGTGTATTCCTCCAATATTAAAATATTCAAATTCTTCTCTTGTCCTAACATCTAAAATTTGATATTTTTCGAAATTTTGCTTTAGTTCTTTAGCTGTTATTTCTTGCACTATTATTTCCTCCTTAATTCTACAAAACAAGGCATAATCATCCTCTAGTTTGTTAATAGTAATTGAAGTGTTTTTTGAAAATTCTAACACCTGTAGTTGTGATGTTAATGCTTCAAAATAAAGGAGTTTACCTGTTAATATGTTTCCTATTTCTGTTATTATTTTGATTGTTTCATTTGCCTGTAAACTTCCTATTATTCCCGGCAACACCCCTAGAACTCCTATTTCTGAACAATTTGGCACAGAGTTTGGTTTGGGTGGGTCTGGAAATAAACAGCGATAGGTCGGACCGTTTTTGTAATTGAATACTGATATTTGTCCCTGAAATTTATATATTGACCCGAATACTAATGGTTTATTAGTAATCACACAGGCATCATTTACTAAATATCGCGTTGGAAAATTATCGCTTCCGTCTACAATAATGTCATATTCAGCAAATAGTTTAATTGCATTATTTTTGTCTAATTTTACAGGGTATGTTTTGAAAGATACTAATGGGTTTAATCTTGTTAATCTTTTGTATGCTGCTTCTACCTTTAGCTTACCGACATCATCTATAGTATATAGTATTTGTCGTTGGAGATTAGATTGGTCTACTATATCATTATCAATAACACCTATTGTTCCTACGCCTGCGGCTGTAAGGTATTGTAAAACGGGACATCCTAACCCTCCTGCACCTATGACTAGTACTTTTGCTAGTTTTAATTTTTCTTGTCCTTTTGCTCCTATTTTATCTAAAATAAGATGTCGATTATATTGTGTCTTTTCTTCGTTACTAAGCATATTAATTAAATTGGTATTATGGTAAATCACAAATTTATAGCTCTAAGTGTGTTAATTTTTAAAATATGCCCAATCCTTCCACACTACTTCTAATCCTTTATTTTTAATCATTTTTACAATTTCTTCTGTCGAACGTTCATCAGATATTTCAAATTGTTCTAATGATTGTGGCTCTACTACATATCCTCCTGGATTGGTTTTAGACTCTGCACTAATTGATGTTATTCCTAAATGGATTATATTTTCTCTAAATATTTCATTTTCTCTTGTGGACATGGATAATTCGACATCTTCGTCTAGTAGTCGAAAAGCACATATTAACTGTACTAAATCAATGTCTGTCATTTCTACTTTAGGGTTTAAGCCTCCCGAATGTGGTCTTAGTCTTGGGAAAGAAATAGAATATTTTGTTTTCCAATAGGTTTTTTGCAGGTATTGTAAGTGCAGCGCGGTAAAAAAACTATCTGCTCTCCAATCTTCTAGTCCAAATAATGCGCCTAATCCTATTTTATGTATTCCTGCTTTTCCTAATCTATCTGGAGTTTCTAATCGATAGTCAAAATTAGATTTCCTGCCTTTGGGATGGTGTTTTTTATATTCTTCTTTATGGTAAGTTTCTTGATAGACCAACACCGCATACAACCCGCTGCTAATCAATTGTTCATAATCCTGTTTCTCTAGTGGTTGAACTTCTATTGTTATATTAGCAAACTGTGACCGAATTAATTGTATTGCATTCTTTATATATTCTACTCCTACGGTCTTGTTGGCTTCTCCTGTAACTAATAAAATATGATCGTATCCTTTTGCTTTTAAAAAGGCGACTTCTTTTAGTATTTCTTCATTGGTTAAAGTTCTACGTGGGATTATATTAGTCATACTAAATCCACAATAGGTACAGATATTCTGACATTCGTTACTGAGGTACATCGGTGCATACATTTGTATTGTATTCCCAAATCGTTTTTTAGTAATACGACTGCTTTGTTGGGCCATATCTTCAATATATGGTCTGGCAGCTGGAGAAATCAAGGCTTTAAAATCTTCTAAACTTCTTTTGGTTGCTGTAAGTGCTTTTATAACATCTTTTTCTGTTTTGAATAAGATACTTGATAATGTTTTTTCCCAACTGTAATATTGAAATATATCGTTAAAAGTTTTCATTTTTAATGCTATTGGGTTTTAGTATTAACGTGTGTTTGATTTCTAAGCTCTGTATTCTTTTATTTATTGGTTAAAAAAGATGTTAATGGACTACTTGCTTCTGCGTGTTTATTAACGGGAGCTAACTTGGCATTATGGGCAATTCTGCCTGCTTGAACAGCCATTTTAAATGCTTGTGCCATAGCTACTGGTTGATGTGATACTGCAATTGCAGTGTTTACCAACACTGCATCAGCACCAATCTCCATTGCGTGTGCTGCATGTGATGGACTACCAATACCTGCGTCTACTATTACAGGTATATTGCTTTGATCTATTATTATTTGTAAAAAATCTATTGTTTTTAATCCCATATTACTCCCAATTGGTGCGCCTAGTGGCATAACACATTGTACGCCTACTTCTTCTAGTCGCTTGCATAATACTGGGTCTGCATGGATATATGGCATAACAACAAACCCTATTTTCACTAATTTTTCTGCTGCTTTTAGGGTTTCTATTGGATCGGGTAATAAATATTTAGGATCAGGATGAATCTCTAATTTAATCCAATTGGTCTCTAAGGCTTCTCTTGCCAATTGAGCTGCATAAACAGCTTCTTTAGAGTCTCGTACACCTGATGTATTGGGTAATAAGTTAATGTGTGAATAATTTATATGCGATAAAATATCATCCTTTTTGTTGGATACATCTACTCTTTTTAGAGCGACCGTGACTAGTTCACTTTCAGAGGCTTTTAAAGCTTCGGACATCAATACGGATGAGCTAAATTTTCCTGTACCAGTGAATAATCGTGATGAAAATTCTTTGTCAGCTATTTTTAATGTATCCATTTTTATTGTTTTTTTAATATTTCAACTTGCTTGCTAGAGGTACAATGTTAATTGGTTGTATGCGTTCTAAATTACAGGAATTCTTGTTTTATATTTATTATCGTTTGCTCTAAATTTTCCTGATTGGTTAATAAATTAGAGACAGCTATACCAGAAATACCTGTTTTTAGTATTTTTTTAATATCACTTAGCGTTATTCCTCCGATAGCAATAACGGGTATTTTTATGTTTTGAACTTTTAATTTTTCGACTATATTTTTATACCCTTCTAGCCCTAACGTTGGTTTTAGCTCTTTTTTGGTTGTCGTGAATCTATGAGGACCTAATCCAATGTAGTCTACTCCTTTGTTATATTGGATATTACAGTCCTCTATTGTATTGGCTGTGCCTCCAATTACGTAGTTGTTTCCTAATATTTTACGAGCTTCTTTTGGACACATATCTGTAAGTCCTAAGTGTACTCCGTCTGCTTGTGTCATCTTTGCTTCGCTTACATTGTCATTTATAATTAATATAGCTCCATAATGATCACATATTTCTCTAGCCTTAAAAGCGGTTTCTAGATAAGTTACAAGATTTTCATTTTTAAGTCTTAATTGTATCCATTTACATCCAGATTTACATACTTTTTCTATGTGTAGGAGATGTTGTTGTGGTGTTTTACCTTGAGAAAGGTATTGTATACGTTCTTCAATTCCTAAAGGTAGTATTATCTCTTGATCGTACATGTCTGCTTTTTTACTATGCTTCCATTATCCGTCAAATGTATTTATTATTTCTACCTAATGAATATAGATCCCTAATATTTTTAATCTATTTCGATAAATTCTTCGATGTTCCTCCCCCCCCCCTCGTGGTTTAGGAAAAGGTTTCGGAATACTAACTATATTCGCAACTAATTTTTTATACTGTCTTTTTATTACTGTTTTTAGCTTTGTTCTGTTTTAAGAGAAGAAAAGTGTCTTAAAGATTAAGGTGCTTTTTATGGTATTACATCAATTTACACACCTATCTATTCGCAACAATTTTCTTCTCCAATAACACATTCTACTATACGCTAATCTAAACGATATTGTTTTTCACTTGATGTACATCTTTGTCTTCCACAATCTCTTTTAGATAGATTAAACAGGTGTCAAAATCTTTAAACACACTAGACTCTGGAATGAGCTGAGGTATAATATCTAAATTTTTTGCTAGATACAAAGGCTGATTTTGAATTCCTACAATATGTGTTTTAATTCCTTTTAGGGTTAATCCTAAAATTATTTCTTCGAGTGTGTATACTCCTGATTGATCCATATAAGGCACTCTATCCATTCTAAGAATAACATGAGATGCACTGTCTGGTATTTGTAAGGCAAGCTGCTGTAACTCGCTTGTAAATCCAAAAAAGACTGGACCATTTAGATGTTTAATAAAAATCTCTTCTTTTAGATTTTGGGGGAAATTGTTTTCATCTCTCCATAACCTATCTGTGCCATTATTTTCTAAACCTTTCAAAGATTCTATTCTAGACAAACTAGCCGTTACATCTCCCATTTTTTTCATAAATAATAAGGAAGCTAGTATCAAGCCAATACCGACGGCGTATACTAAATCCCAAAAAACAGATAATGATAATACTGTTAACATAATCGCAACTTCAACTTTTGGGATACTTGGGATAGCCTTGATTCCTTTGTAGTCCATAACTCCTATACCTACAGTTATTAGAATGCCTGCTAGTACTGCTGACGGAATCTGAGAGGCTACTGGTCCTAATGCTAATAAAATAACTAGTAAAATTACACTAGCTACCATACCAGACAATTTGGTTTTTCCACCAGAATTAATATTAACTACTGTTCTAATTGTGGCTCCTGCTCCTGGGATTCCTCCAAAGATTGCGGCAATACTATTTCCTATTCCTTGACCTATCAATTCTTTGTTTGGCTTATGCTTCGTTTTTGTCATATTATCTGCTACTACAGATGTCAATAAAGAGTCTATAGATCCCAAAAACGCCAATGATAAAGCTGTGAAAATATATGGTGCTAATAAACCGATTTCAAAATTTGTGAAAATTGCTAAATTAGGCACAGGAAAACCACTTGGGATTTCTTGGATAGGTCTATAATCAAAGTTAAAAGCATATGCGACTCCTGTTACTACTAATAATGCTACTAGTGTACTAGGCACTACTGTCGTGATGCGTTTAAATCCATAAATTATAAATATAGTTAGCAAACAGAGAATCAGTTCTAGATAATTTATATTTGATAATGCTCTTGGCAGCGATTTTATTGCTCCTATGACACCAGAGGATGCGTTACTAGAAAGTGTTACGGCTTCTAAATATATTTCATCTTCTTTAATATTTTCTGCACGTTTAATGGTTTCTCTAAAATCCTCTAATACTAAAATTCCTTCTCCTGCTTCTTCCTTAAGAATTTTATCTAATATTACTTCTTCTGCTTGGGGTTTAAACTGATTTACGAAATCTTTATCTTCTTTTGGGTAATATCCCAATGCTGGTAACAACTGGGGGATTAATATCATAACACCTATGGCTGTCATAAATCCTGATACTACTGGATAGGGTATATATTTAATATATTTCCCTATTCCTAGAACACCTAAACCTATCTGCAATATTCCAGCAAAAAGAAATACTGTTAAAATTGCTGGTAATGCTTTGTTTATATCTCCATTATTAATGCCGATTAATCCAGCAATAACAACCATACTCACTGCTGTCATCGGTGCTGTAGGTCCTGAAATCTGTGTGTCCGTACCTCCAAATAATGCGGCAAAAAAACCTATAAAAATTGCTCCATATAACCCTGAGCTTGGTCCCAATCCTGAAGAAGCTCCAAATGCTAATGCTAATGGTAATGCTACAATACCAGCTGTTAATCCACCTAGTAGGTCTCCTTTTATATTTGTAAAAAAATATTTCATTGGTATATATTTGTATTATTTAATTACTTTATTTACACCGAAATCTAATTATAAAAACTTTCCCTATACGGTGTTATGTCTGTAAAAGGCAAATAGTGTTTTTTATAAATAGCTTCAACTAATGTGATTGCCACATTATTAAAGTTTCAATGTAATTTGTAAATTTATTTTCTAACTTGCTACTATATCTCTACAATTTAATCTAAATGATAGATTTCCATAATGTTTTTAAGAATTCCTTCAAAATCAATTTTCAGATCAATTAGCTTTCCTGTATGAACATCAAATACCCATCCATGAACTTTCAAATTTCTATCTCTGTATGCTTTTTGAACCACAGCTGTTTTTATCAGATTTATACACTGTTCTTGTACATTAAGCTCTACTAATCGATCGTATCTTTTCTCCTCGTTACTAATTACGTTAAGTTCGTCTTTATGAGTCCTATATACATCACGAATATTTCTTAACCAAGGGTTTAAAATACCTAGGTCTTTAGATTGCATAGCAGCTTTTACTCCCCCACATGCATAATGTCCACAAACCACTACATGATTTACTTTTAAATGTTCTACTGCGTATGTCACTACTGACATCACATTAAGATCAATACTAATGACCATATTTGCTATATTTCTATGCACAAATACTTCTCCAGGACCCAATCCCATTAAATCTTCTGCGGTAACTCTACTGTCTGAACAACCAATATATAATAATTCCGGTTCTTGTCCTTTACCTAATTCTTCAAAAAACCCTTTGTCTGTAGATAGTTTTTCTTTAATCCATTTTTCATTATTTTGGAATACATTCTTTAAATCCATATTTTTTTATTTGAAAGTTATTGGTTAGGTAACAAATGTTATAGCCTTCTTATTTTAAAGCATCTTTTTTTAGTATTTGCTACCATTTTTTATTAGTAAGAAACATCAAAATGTTTTTTGATAGAATAATTTTTCTATTAAAAAACAGTTAAAACGACACAACAGTTTCTGGAAAATTTCTGACTATTGGATGAACTATGCTCTTTGATTGTTTAAAACCCTTTTTTATCATTAAAGAGGCACCTATGTGTGATACTAGGAATAATATTCAGGAGGTGGGGTTTTCTGATCTAGGGAAACAGAAAGTTTAATGTAAGTATATTTTGGGTAAAATTTAATAGTTTTATATAGAGTCGTTGAGGCTATTAGTTCGTCAAAAAAAGAAACTTTATTTTTTTCATCTATATCTTCTAATTCTGTTTTTTCTTTTTCTTCAGAATCTTCAAAATTAACCACTATTTTAGTTTCATTAACAATGCATTGAACTACTTTGTGTCCAGAATTGGCAAAGTTTAGAAGTAATCCGAAAAGTATTAAATATTTCATTGTAAGAAACTCTTATAAATACTAAGTCTTGTTAATTGAACAAATATAGAAATATCCCTTATATATTGTCTTAAATAAATTAAAAATTAAAATTGACAAGGACAACAGTTACAGCTCTTTTATATCCGTTGCTGGAATCCACCCAATTTTACCGTCAGCAAGTTTGATTTTTTTCCAATTGTTTACCGTTTCAATAACTTTTACCTTAGTACCTTCATGAAGCTCAAAGACTTCGTCACTTCTAAGGTTAGGTTCACTCATTATTACGGTTTCTTTATTAAAAATAATAGCATATTGGTTACTCTCTATGTGATGAAATTGTTTAAAGGCAAAAAATACTCCTAGTATTACAACAATTAATGTTAGCCAAGAGCTTGCAAAAAACAATCTTTTTCTAGAGGATTCATGGGCTGAATAATATAGCATAAAGAAGATAACAAATAATATTACCGAAAATACAGAAATCCATGCCCAAGTATCAAAACTGAAAAGATTAATAATTTTATTTGCTGTTTTTGTTACTATCCCTTCAGGAATAACGTCAATTGCATCAATTGTGGCATTGCGAGCAAAACCTAAATTGTTCTTGATGTCCTCATCATTAGGAGTTAGCTCTAATGCTTTTTCATAATAATAAATACTGGATCCTATTTGGCTTAATTTGTAATATGCATTACCTAGGTTGTAGTACAAGGATGCAGATTCTTTTCCTGTGTCTAAAATGGAAATATAGGTGTCGACTGCTTCTTGATATTTTTCTTGATTATATAAAGCATTGGCTCTTTGAAAAGCTTCTCCATCTTGCGAAAAGCTGGTTATACCAATAAAAAAAACGAAAATTTGTATTATTTTTTTCACAACTTCAAAATTTTATAACTGTTTATCTATTGAGGCAATAACTCTAGAGGCTTTATCATAATCTTGCTGCATGGCTGTACTAGATGATGGTGTATATCTTGCAAATTCACAACTTTCTAATAGTGCAATAAACTCTATAGAAACGGTGCTGTCTACTTCTTTTTCTTTTAATAAACGCTCTATTCGGTCTTTACTCATGTCACTTGTCTGAATATTGAGTTTAGCCTTAAGATAGTTATGCAATGCACGTTCCATTGCGATATAAAATTCTTTTTGACTACCTAGATTTTTCTTGGCTTCAGAGAGGTACTTCCTTGCTAATTTATCTGCTTTACGTACTCTGTTTCCACTAATGTCACTAAGACGCTGTTCTTTCTTTTTTCCGAAAAACAGAAATAAGGGTATTGCTAGTAAGGGAGCGGTTAACGATATCCAATAAGCTTTTGATTTAAAGAAGTATTTTTTTTCTTTTGGTTGAAGGTTTGGTTTTGATTTTAAAAATCTAAACTGTTTTCCATTTTGGGTTACTGCTTTTTTTATACTATCGCTAGATCCTGACGCCGTAATAGTATTTCCATTATCTGGTCCTTTCTCTACATTAATTATGATTTCTGAGGAAGTTATGCTTTTATAACTTTCCGTTTTTAGATCAAAATATGAAAAAGAAATGGCTGGAATTGGGTATTTTCCTTTGTACTGTGGCACTAAGGTATACGTATCTGATATATTACCAGACATCCCAGTTAAATTAGTATTTACTCGTTCATTGTGTTCTGGCTCATACTGTTCTAACCCACTAGGTACATTTAGTTGGGGTAAATCAAATAATTTAAGATTACCATTTCCTGAAACGACAACTTTAGTTTCAAGTGATTCTGTGGCATTTAAACTTGTTTTATTGGCTACAACTTTAAAATCAAATGTCCCTACAGCACCTGTGAAATTGTCTGGTTTTCCATTTAAAGGCAGCGTTTTTACGTTAATTGTTTTGTTTCCTGCTGCTACAGTTTTATTTACTGTCGAGTATAATCTTCCTCCAAATATATCCCGTCTATTGGTAGGAACATCTACTGCAATAGATAATGTAAGTGGCTCTATATTTAGTTTTCCTGTTTTCTGCGGATATAATACAGTTTTGCGAAGTATAACAAATCGATACGGTTCTCCATTATATTCTCCATTTTCGATTTTTAGCTCTTTCATATCAACCGCCTGACTCCAAAAATCACTGTATTTTGGACTATCTAATTCTTTCCAATTACTGACACTAATACGTGGGCTAACATAAAGTTTATATACTACCGTTATGGCTTCATTTAGATAAGGATTAGATTTTGACACTTCTGCTATCAGGTGTAAATTCTCACTTGCCACGTAATCTGAATTATTACCGTCTTTTGGCTTGTCAACTGCCGCTGTGACTTCTATTTGTACTGGTAATGTTTTATATGTCTTTCCATCTATTTCTATTGTTGCTTGGTTTATGTTAAATTTCCCTCTTTTTTGGGGAGCCAAAAAATAACTAAATGTTTTAGAGTATGATCTCTTTCCGTTAACCCAAGAACTACTTATGGATTGATTAGGACCTCCAACAACTTTAAATCCTGTAAAGTTCGGGGGACTAAAATTATCTCCATCTTGATTCATTACAAAATCTACTCGCAGCCTTTCATTTACTCCTATAGTTTTCTTGTTTACTTTAGCTTCAAAATTGACTTGAGCTGTAATAAAATGAGAAAACACTAAAAATACTGTTAGAAAAATTAATTTTAGTTTCATTTTTTATTACTTCATTTAGGTTTTTCAGACGATTATATTATGTGTTCAAAAAACCTTCTAGGTTTTAAATATCATTATGATTTTATCTGTTATATTTCTTACCAATCTTTCTCTGTTCTTGTTTTTATCCCCTGAATTTTTTTAGCATTTATTTTGTCTTGTACTTTCTTTTCTTGATTATTCATCGCTTCTAACAAACTTTTTACCTGCTGAGGTGATAATTGACCTTGAATTTGCTGTGGTTGCTGCGGTTCTCCTTTTTCATCTTTTTCACCTTTGCCTTGATCTTTATTTTCTTTTTGGTCTTCTCCTTCTTGATCTTTTTTGTTTTCTTTATCCTCTTTTTCTTTATCTCCTTTATCCTCTTTTTGGTCTTTTCCTTCTTGATCCTTTTTATCCTCTTCTTTATTATCTCCTTCTTGATCCTTTTTATCCTCTTCTTTATTACCTCCTTCTTGATCTTTGTTATCCTTGTTGTCTTCGTTGTCCTTATTATCTTTGTTGTCTTGATCTTTATTTTGTTCTTCTTCTTTCTGTTGTTGTTCTAACATTTTTTTTGCTAATGCTAAATTATAACGGGTTTCATCATCCTTTGGGTTGTTTCTTAAAGCATTTTTATAAGATTCGACAGCTTCTTTATATTTTTTTTGTTCCATAAATGTATTTCCTTGATTATGGAAGGCTTTGTGTTTATCTATCTTGGTTGTTGCTATTTTTGCTGTTTCGGTAAATCGTTGTGTAGCTTCTTCATATTTCTGAGAATTATAGTATGCATTACCCAGATTATATTTAGCTGTAACGTCTACAGGGTTTTTGGATATTGCTTTTCTATATTCCACTTCAGCTTTGGGAAAATTACCTTCTTTTATTAAAGATTGATTTCCCATAGCTACAAATCTATTTGCTTCTCGAATGATTTCTTTAGAGTTTTCTTCCTGCGAAAAAACAACTCCAATATGAAAGCATATTAAAATAACGACTAAGTTTTTCACGCGTTTAAAATTTTTATAATTACCTAGCAACAATCTATCCAACTTTTTAGTTTTAATTATTTTACAACTTTATTGTTCGTTAAACAGATTTAGTTTTTTTAACCAAGATGTTTTTCTTTCTAGTAAGAATACATCTATAAACAATAATAATAATCCGGCAGCAAGAAACCATTGAAATTGATCTTTAAAATCTGCAAATTGTTTTGCTTCAAATTCTTTCTTATCCATGCCGTGCAATAGTTCTTTGACTTTTTCTAATACCTGATTTGTACTTTTACCATCAATATATATACCATTTGCTTCGTTGGCTATTTCCTGTAATATTGTCGTGTTTAATTTGGTTATAACGGTTTCTCCTTGGTTATTTTTCTTATAACTCTGAACTATTCCATTACGTTTAATTGGTATAGGTCCTCCTCTTTCGGTTCCTACTCCAATGGTAAAGATTTTGATACCCTCGTTAGCTGCTTCTTCTGCTATATCTTTAACATTGCCTTCGTGATCCTCTCCATCACTAATAATAATTAATACGCGATTAGTTTGTTCTTCATCATTATAATAGGTTTTTGCTAATTCCATAGCTTCATTTATCGCAGTACCCTGAGATGATAACATGTCCGTATTCATGGATTGTAAAAACATTTTAGCGGATGCATAATCTGTAGTTATAGGCAACTGTGGGTATGCGCTAGCGGCATAGGCTATTATCCCTATACGGTCACTGGTTAAGTTGTTAATGATCTGCGTAACTAGCTGTTTTGATTTATCCAATCTGTTAGGCGCTATGTCTTCGGCAAGCATACTCTTAGATACATCTATGGCAAAAACAACATCTACTCCCTCTCTTTTTACTGTCTCTAGTTTAGTCCCCACCTTAGGGTTGACTAGAGCTATAACAAAACAAGCTAAACTTAAGCTAATAATTATAATTTTAAGAATTGATTTAAAAATTGATTGATTAGGACTTAGTTTTTTTAATAACTCCTTATCTGCGAATTTTTTCTGTGTTGTTTTCTTCCATACTAAAACGCCTAAAAATATTAGGATTAGTACTGGGATACCTAATAACAACCAAAAATATATTTTTTCTTCTAGTAAGTACATTTTTTAATTTTTAATGCAAAAACAACTATTTTTTCTTTTACTATTGATGAAATACTTTCGTTCTTAAGCCACGTATGTATATCTCCAAGATAATTCATTCCCAAATATTCTGCGCTTCTGAGTATTTTCTTTTAATAAATTAGAAACTTTGAACGTGTTTCCGTCGCTTATAGCACTGCCAAGTATAATTATTCCTTTATTCAAAAAGTTTTATTGTTTATACCATTTTTCTTATGAATTTACTGCAATAAAATATTCTTTTTTCCTATCTGCTTCCAGATAAAAATAAACCGTAGCGCTGCTATGCTTGATTTTTCTCTATCGCATATATTAAAAAATAAGGCATTTTCTTTTACAGTAAATTCATAAGAAAAATGGTATTAGTTTTAATTAAATAAAGCTCCTAAATAAAGTAAATTTTAGTAATAGCTCCACAAGTAATAAAAAGCCTGCTAATAGAACTAATGGTCTAAACTTTTCTTCATAGTTATAGAATTTAAATTCTTCAATATCTGTTTTTTCTAGTTTATCAATTTCTTCATATATTTCTTCTAGCTTTTTATTATTAGTTGCTCTAAAGTATTTTCCTTTAGTTACTTTTGCAATTTCTTTTAATAGTTCTTCGTCAATTTCTACTTGTACTCTACCATACTGAAAAGAACCATCAGGCATAATAGCTACAGGTGCTAATGCCATACCATTAGTTCCTATTCCAATAGTGTAACATTTTATACCATATTCTACCGCTAATTCAGAAGCTATTTTAGGATCAATAAATCCTGCATTATTAGAACCATCTGTTAATAGGATTATAACTTTACTTTTAGCCTTACTATCCTTAAGTCGATTTACAGAAGTAGCTAATCCCATTCCTATTGCGGTTCCATTTTCTAGTATACCGTCATATTTCACATCGTTCATAGCACTTAATACTATAGATTTATCACTAGTTATAGGCGTTTTTGTAAAACTTTCTCCTGCATAAACAACTAAGCCAATTCGATCATTGGGTCTTCCTTTTATAAATTCTGCGGCTACATCCTTTAATGCTTCTAATCGATTTGGTTGTAAATCTTTTGATAACATACTCGCAGAAACATCTATTGACATTACGATATCGATTCCTTTTGTTGTTTTGGTTTTGGTCGATACATCTACTGTCCTAGGTCTTGCCATAGCAGTGATTATTAATGCTAATGATATTAGCCTAAGCAAAAACAGAAGTGGTCTTAATCTTGTTAACCAACTTACTGACATCTTAAACCCTTTAACACTAGAAATTTTAAGTTCAGGTTGTAGTTTATTTCGTTTCCAGATATACCATGCTATGGCTAAAGGTATCATTAAAAACAACCAAAAAAACTGTGGATCTTCAAATGTGAAATTTTCAAACATGGTTATTCGGCATTTTTAAGTTCTACAGAATTAATAATACGTGTTGCAATATCTTTTGCATATCGATCTTCTTCATTAAATACGACCGTTATCTGTTGATACCCTCCTTTTTCAGCAAAAATAAGCATCAAATAATCGTGTTTTTGTTTCTTTTTGGTAGCAGGATTAACAAACTCCAAATTTCCGAATACTTTCACTCCTTCTGCTCCTCCCAATGTTTTATATTCTTCTGTTTTAACTGAGATGTTTTTTGCTCCTCTAGATTTAAAATCACCTACAACGGCTTCAGCCGATTTTTCTAGATCTACTTTGGTTTGTTGTTTATACGAAATTGTACTAAGGGAAATATAAAAGTTACCTATCATACTACCATATACAAATGTCTCATTTCCTTTAAGGGTTTGCTTTAGCTCTTCTGTTAATTGAAACTTATTACGTATTAAAACTTTTGGTGTATTAATAATAACTGGGGGAGAACCATATGAACTTGAAATCCATTCTGTTTCTGCTAATTCCTTAGTAGGGTGCCCTAAAATTATGTCTTTAGCTATTTCATACCCTTTAACAGCTATAAATATAATTACTGTAATCATAATTATAGATATAATTGATACAATACCTATAATTATTTTTATTTTCTGTTTTTTTTCAGATTGAGTTCTTCTATATTCCTCATCTGCTAACAATTCTTCTTCCGTTGGTTCTGGAATTGCACTTTTTGTTTTAGTAATTACTTCTTCGATAGTATTACGGTCTGCTCTGGCAATTCCTATATCTGGTTTGGATTTTGCAAATTTAGCCATATCAGCCGTTTTCAATACTCTTTTTAATTCTTCTATAGTGTTTTTGTCTAGATTAAGAGAGCCCGATCTTACTTCTTGATCTAATCGTGTTATCAATTCATCAGTGGTACTTTCCATCGCATGATCGTATACTTCCTCATCGATATATTTTCGAGCGGTATCACTTAATTGTGAGTAAAATTCTTTGTGGGATTCTTGCTCTAATAAATGAGATTCGTCTATTCTCTGTAGTGCTTGCAAAGCTCTTTCGTATGGAGGTATTTCATCTACTTTTGCTTCTTTTCGTTTTTTCCTCCTAAATAGCAATACTAATATTAGGGTTATGATAAGTAGCGGTATTCCTACCCACCAAGCAATTTTTTTCCAATTAAAAAAGGAAGCTTTAACATCTACTAAAGGCTTGATTGCAAACATCTTTTGTTTAGTGGTGTCTACAATTACATCTCGAATATCAACTGTAAGAGAATCTGTAAAAAAAACCTGGTTCCCAATCATCACTTTTTGTCTAGGTATCGTATAAGACCCTGTGTCAAATTGTGTTAAGGAGTATTCTTTGGTAAGGTTTAATCTGTTTCCTTTTTGAATAGAATCAATCTTCAACGACTCTAAGACCTCTAATGGTGAGAATGTTTGTCCTTCTGGAAAAATTACTGTCTGAGTAGAGTCTGCTTCTACTTGCATCTTATATCGTATTTCTTTTCCGATCAATACAGATGTGGAGTCAATATCTACTGATACTTGAGCAAAATTCTCTGACCCCAATAATAAGAAAAAGATAGCTATGCTATATTTAACAGCTTTGTTAAATATAGAGAAAATGATTTCGTTTCTCTTTTTAAAAAAAAGAATACTATTTATGGTAGTATTATCTGGTAATTCGCAAATTGTCATTCTTGTATTTTTCTTTATCCACGTCTTTTAAAATATCCTAATAACTTTTTTACATAACTTTCATCTACTCGGCTACTTAATGATCCTGATCCGCTTCTTGTAAAACTATCTTTAAAGTAATCTACTCTTTCTCGATAATACTTAGTGTAATTTGCTCGAGTTTTTTTAGATCCTGTATTTACCAAGACCAATTCGCCTGTTTCTTCATCTTCCATTTGTACCAACCCTAGGTTTGGAATTTCCTCTTCTCTTTGATCGTACACACGTATTCCTGTCACATCATGTTTTCCTCCAACAATTTTTAATGTCTGTTGATAATCATCTGTGATAAAATCTGAAAGCACAAACACGATGGTTTTCTTTTTCATCACATTAGACAAGAATTTTAGTGCTTCTGTGATATTTGTCTGTTTACTTTTGGGCTTATGCTCTAGCAACTCTCTAATTATTCTGAGAACATGCGATCTCCCTTTTTTTGGAGGGATAAAAAGTTCTATTTCATCAGTAAATAATATCAGTCCTATTTTATCATTATTCTGAGTTGCCGAAAATGCTAATGTAGCTGCTATCTCTGTAATTATCTCTTTTTTAAACTGTTGTTTAGTTCCAAAAAATTGAGATCCAGAAACATCTACCATTAACATCATGGTCAATTCTCGCTCTTCTTCAAAAACTTTTATATAAGGCTCATTGTACCTTGCCGTTACATTCCAATCAATATTTCGCACATCATCACCAAATTGATATTGACGCACTTCACTAAAAGTCATACCTCTACCTTTAAAAGTAGAATGGTATTCTCCTCCAAAAATATGATCGCTTAATCGGCGTGTCTTGATCTCTATTTTCCGAACTTTTTTTAGTAACTCTTTGGTGTCCATAAAAGTATTCTTATCCGCATATAGCAGAGAAATTAATTGGGTTAAATTCTTGTTATGATTTTCAACTTAATAAGCGATTAAGTGTATCTATAAAAACCCTGCGTAAATTTGTCAGAAGACTAAGGTACTTCTATTTCATTCACTATCTTATTAATTATATCCACAGAAGTTACATTTTCTGCCTCAGCTTCATAAGTTATACCTATACGATGACGTAATACATCGTGTACAATAGCACGAACATCTTCTGGTATTACATATCCTCTTCGTCTTATGAAAGCATAACATTTGGCTGCTGTTGCCAGATTAATACTTCCTCGAGGAGAAGCTCCAAAACTTATTAAAGGCTTAAGCTCTTCTAATCCATATCTTTCTGGATAACGAGTGGCAAATATAATATCCAATATATATTTTTCTATTTTCTCGTCCATGTATACTTCTCTAACTGCTTTTTGAGCTTTTAGAATTTGTTCTACAGAAACAACTGGATTTACTTTTTCAAAAGAGCCTTTTAGATTTGCTCTAACAATTAATTGCTCCTCTTCTAATTTTGGATAATCAATAACGGTTTTTAACATAAATCGATCAACCTGAGCCTCTGGTAGTGGGTATGTTCCTTCTTGTTCTACTGGATTTTGAGTAGCCATTACCAAAAATGGTTTGTCTAACACAAAGGTTTCATCCCCAATAGTTACTTGCTTCTCTTGCATAGCTTCTAACAAAGCACTTTGTACTTTTGCTGGTGCTCGGTTAATTTCATCTGCTAAGACAAAATTGGCAAAAATAGGTCCTTTCTTAATCGAGAAATCATTCTCTTTTATATTAAAAATCAAGGTTCCTACTACATCTGCTGGTAATAAATCAGGTGTAAACTGAATTCTACTAAAACTACCATGTACAGCTTTAGACAAAGTATTAATTGCTAATGTTTTTGCTAATCCTGGAACTCCTTCTAATAAAATATGTCCTTGCCCTAACAATCCAATGAGCAAACGTTCCACCATGTGTTTCTGTCCTACGATCACTTTATTTATTTCTAAAGCGAGCAGGTCTACAAAAGCAGATTCCTCTTGTATTTTTTCGTTGATTGAAGCAATATCAATAGAACTATTTTCTTCCATCTATTAAGTTTTTTTAAAAGCGTAAATTTAACATTCATATCCCAACATTGCAAATTGTTGAAACTATTTTCAGTTACTTGTTAAACTCTAGTTAACAATACTGGCTAACCTTATTCGATCCAATGTAATGATATATCTTTATGGGTTTATTACTACATTTAATCTTACTAAAAGACGAAATCATTTTCTTGATGTTGCATTTTTATTAAACTATTTTTTACTATGAAAACAGCACTTATAACTGGAGCCACCAGTGGAATTGGAAGAGCTACTGCAATTGAATTTGCAAAACATAATTTTAATCTTATTCTTTGCGGCAGAAGACTAGATCGTTTAAATCAATTACAAAAAGAATTAAGCAAAAAAACAAATATTCATACTCTATGTTTTGATGTTCGCGATCAAAAGAAAGTCGAAACACTTATTGACAGTCTACCCGAAATGTTTAATTCAATTGACGTTTTGGTAAATAATGCTGGAAATGCTCACGGTATAAGCCCTATCCAAAACGGGAGTATCGAAGATTGGGATGCTATGATAGATATTAATATAAAAGGGTTATTATATGTATCTAAATCTGTTATACCTAAAATGATTGCTCAAAATTTTGGTCATATTATTAATATTGGATCTATCGCTGGAAAAGATGTGTATCCTAATGGAAATGTATATTGTGCTAGTAAATTTGCTGTTGATGCAATTAATAACGGCATGAGAATTGATCTAAATAAGCACAACATTCGTGTCGGAGCAGTTCATCCAGGAGCAGTTGAAACAGAATTTAGTACCGTTCGATTCAAAGGTGATCAAAATAAGGCTAATGCTGTTTATCAGGGATATACTCCCTTAAAACCAGAGGATATTGCGGATATTATCGCATTTGTAGTTACTCGCCCTTATCATGTGAATATTGCAGACCTAGTTGTTTATCCAACTGCTCAGGCTTCTGCCACAATTATTAATAAAAACATTTAGTGTAATTTAACTAATTTCAGTTTTATCTAATTAATTCTAAAGAATAAACACTAAATTCAAATCCATACTGTTATAATATAAAAATTTCACTAAAATGAGTGTTTAAAAGTGATTAATAAACGACTACTTATAAAAAATCTTTTGGCTCATAATGATGAGAATAGTTTTTATGATAAAAAACTAAAACTAAATATTGGCGAAAAAGAGGGTAAAGCTAAATTTCTTAAGCACATCTGCGCTCTTGCTAATTCTAATCCCGAGAACAATTCTTATATCGTAATCGGAGTAGAAGATGAGGACAATAGTATTGTAGGGGTTGATTTTTTTGATGACAGTAAAATACAAAATCTAGTTAATGCATATTTATCTAGCCCTCCATTGGTGTCTTATGAAAATATTCCTTTTCCTCATTTATCAGGAAACAAGGTAATCGGATTAGTTACAATCCGGTCTCAAAAGAAAAAATTATGTTCTCTTCGTAAAAATATTTGGAAGTATTACGGCGGGTCTGTTTTTTTGAGAGATGGTAGTATTAGTATGCCTAAAGTGTTTGACATCGAAATCAAAGACACCAATTCTAAAATTGTAAAGGCAATAGAAAAACATTCTCAAAACAATGTAAAACTGACGCTAGATGGGGTATTTGACTTTATAAAATCTCGAAAAGATTATAATCCGACTTACAAGGTTTTCAAGGAGTATTTTGTTGTCTGTTGGGCTGGGAAAGAAAAAAAAGTAAAAGACATTATTTACCATTCGAGAGTAGATATTGCTCTAATAAATGAGCAGGTTAAATTGTTTTACTCTCAATTTGATGAAGTGGTTATTAGTATAACAGAGGATGAGTTTAAAATTATCGAATACGTGCAATTAGGTTTACAGGACACAAATGACTATTACCCTCTAGAGGAGGTTACTATTAAGTTCAAAAACAATGTGAGCTACGACATAGAAAATAAGTTACTTTTTAACCCTCCTCAATTCGATCGAAAGATATTATACCACTTGTACAAAAAGAATAATATTTTAATGGAAAAACTTAAAAATAAAAAACCATTATCAAAGAACGATAAAAAAGACTTATTAAACCTCCCTTCTACTTATCTCATTTGTTTTTTTAACAACTTTCATGAGGCATTAGATAAACTAGAAGAAGTGAAACCTTACATGAAAAATTACGGAGAAGACTTGTACTCTCTTTATAAAGAAAATATTCGAATCCTAAGAAAGATTCGATACAACTAATTATCCAGTTTTTATGAATTAAAAACTTTAAAAGTCTTATAAAATATATTATATTTTATAACTTTGTGATATTGACAGTATCCTCAGTACAAATCTTCATTAATTAATCAATTCTTTTGTTATGAATAGAACTATGGTAATTGGAGATATGCATGGCGCGCTAAGAGCTCTTGAACAAGTTTTTGAAAGAGCTAAAATAACACCGTTAGACAATTTGATTTTTTTGGGAGATTATGTTGATGGGTGGAGTGATAGTATAGATTTGGTTTCTTACCTAATACATTTAAAGAATAAACAAAATTGCATTTTTTTAAGAGGTAATCACGATGATCTTTGTCATGATTGGCTAACTAATAAAACGAATAATCCTGAGTGGGTATTACATGGCGGTCAATCTACAATAGATGGCTATAATAATTCACCTATTGAAGTCATTGATTCTCATATAAATTTTTATAAAAACTTAATTAATTATCATATAGATAACAAAAACCGTTTGTTTTTACATGCTGGATTTTCAAATATGCAAGGCCCAGAAAGGGAATATTGGGTCACATAAAAAAGTTGGGGAGAATCCTTAAGTTTGCATAAAAAATGGAATGAATTTTTCAATAATTTCTTCAATTTTGCCAGAAGGACTATTAACTCATTTTGATATTGTTGATTTTAAAGAATTGGGCAATTTACAAACTAAGCAAGACTGTTTTTATATCTATTTAGATGAGAAAAACATAATCCCCAAAGAATATAGGTCTTTTGAATATGAGTCCAAAGGTTTTTATGACAGGAAACAAATACAAGACTTTCCCATAAGAGGTAAAGCAGTTTATTTATGTATAAGAAGGCGAAGGTGGCGTAATAAGGTCGACAAATCAAAAGAAGTAAAAAGTGATTATTCTATTATAGCTGAGGGTTCAAAATTAACCATTGAACTTTCAGATTTTTTAAAAGATACAGGTAGAGACTCGAGAAGATACAATAAGTAAAATATCTAGTTATTACGGTGTTAAAGCCAATTTGTTGCAACGCCATTATAAGAAAAAAATCAGTGGTTTTAAAGACTGGGAACAGTTAAGTTGGATATTCTGATGATGTTGACCCCCATTCTGGTCATATTGACCCCCCTGTTGATTTTTCTTTAAAAAGATAAGTTACTGACAAAATTACAGTTTTTTTCTTAGACTTTTTCCTTTAAGTTCAATGCGATGAGAAGTGTGTACCAATCGATCTAAAATTGCATCAGCAATAGTCGCTTCTCCTATTATCTCATACCAACTAGTAATTGGTAATTGACTTACTATTATAGTTGCTTTTTTTGCGTGTCTATCTTCAATAATTTCCATTAAATCCATTTGTTGTTTTTTATCTAAATGTGCTAATCCAAAATCGTCAAGTATAAGTAATCCTGCTTTAGCTATTTTATCAAATAGTTTAAAGACACTCCCATCAATTCTTGCCATTTTTATATTAAGTAATAATTTTTGAATATTAAAATATAATACTGCTATTCCCTGAGAACAGGCTCTATGTCCTAAAGCAGATGCAGCAAAACTTTTCCCACACCCAGTAGCCCCAGTAATAAGTATAGATTCTCCTTTGTTTAGATAGTTTCCCGTAGCTAATTCTGTTATTTGAGACTTATTAAGCCCTCTAGTATTATCATAAATTAATTCTTCTATTGTGGCACTATATCTAAACTTAGCCCCTCTTTTAAGTCTTTCAAAACGTCTGTTTATTCTATCTTCTTTCTCCCCTTGTAATAGTATTTCCAAGCCTTCAGATAAAGATAATTCGTAATGTTGCTTTGTTTCCAAAAGGGCATTCCAACTAGTAGCCATTCCTAGTAGTCGTAGTTCTTTAATTTGATTTTCAATTTTTGTCATAGAATTTGATGTTTAATGTATTACTAATTAATTAATTAATTAATTATTTAAAAGCATTTGCTCCTCTAATGTTTGCGTGTTTTGGTAAGGGTTTTGTAATGGCAGTATCAGGGTTGTCTTTAGTCATTTTGTTTTCTAATATTTTTTTTAAGAAGGTGTATGAATAATTAGAATTCTCTATTGCTATTTCACAGGCTTGTAAGAATTCTGATCTATTTGTTTTCTTTGATAAATTTAAAATACCTTCACAAGTCCTGTAGAGTTGTTCTGGATAGATATCTTGTTTGAATATGGCTTGAATGTATTGGTATACCGTTTCTGAATGTTCATAGCCTTTTTGTAAATAATAGGTTGGACTACGTTTTTTATAGTATTGATGCTCAGAACATAAGTGTTCTTTTTTAGTAGTGTACCCTCCCTTTTTTAAGCTTCGAGGATGTACCGCAATTAATTCTCCATCACTAAATACTTTCACCAGTGTTCTGGTATATATTACCGCTGTTTGCTTACCTATATGGGAGTAAGGAACACTATAATGATGCTTATCTTCACTTAGATAAATATGATTATTATTAGCTACTTTAAGACTCTTATAATACTTAATTTCAAAATCTTGATCTGGCAACTCTTTTAAGGTATGTTGCTCCTGAGCTAAAAACTTTTCTTCCCTTGAATAGTCTTTACGTTGCATTCGGGTTTGATTATGCGCTTGCATCTTTTCTCCAATAGCTTTATTTAAAGAAGATAAATCAAAGAATTGTTGATTACGTAGTTTGGCATATACTCGACTATAAATGAGTTTTACTTGATTCTCTACAAGAGCTTTATCTTTTGGCTTTCTAACACGAGCTGGTGTTACTGTTGTTCCATAATGATTAGCAAAATCTTCCAAAACTTGATTAATAGTTGGCTCATATCTATTTGCTTTGATTACAGCAGATTTTAAATTATCGGGAACTAAAGTCTGGGGGACACCTCCTATATGCTGTAAACAGCTTTGTAATGCCCATATAAAATCTGATATTTTTTGACTAGGAACTGCCATTGCAAAACTATAGTCTGAGTAGGGTAAGCAAGCAACAAAGACTTGAACATAAATCTCCTCTCCAGTATCCCTATCAATGTAGGATAACTTCTTACCTGCAAAATCAATATATAGTTTATCTCCAACAAAATGTTCCAACACAAGGGAAGGCTTACTACTAAATTGATATTGTCGTAATAAGGCACAAAATTGACTGTAACTATAATGTGCCAATGGAAAATCAGACTTATATTCTTCCCATAGGGTAATGCGGGTGACTCCAACTCTTGTAAGCTCTTTGTTATAATAAACCAACTTTTCTTTTATAGGCTCATAACGAGCATCTTTATAGGCTGGATTGCCAGATAATAAAGATTTTTCTAGTTCGGGATCTTCCAATAAAAGCAGTTCTGAAATAGGAATACCACTGATAAGCACCCTAGAAATATAACTCTTTACCGTGTTTTTACTGATACTCAGTGAGCGGGCTATACTTTTATAACCTTTTCCTAGATTGTGCATTCTTAATATTTGTTTAACAAGACTCATACGTTTGGGTTTTCCTGCCATAACTTATCTTTTGATGATTACTATAGTATTAATCATCTAATAAAAACAAAATCAAGAACTTATTAGAAATAACTTAATAGGGAAAATTTAATCTAGAATAAATTTAACATCCATCGAAACTATGGGGGTCAACTTACTCCAGAATAAAATAAATCCTATAGCATAAAGGGGTCAACTTACTCCAGAATCAGCAACAGATGATACTAAAATCGCTAACCTATTTTGCTATGTTATCTCTTTTTTAGGGGGTCAGCATGCGTCAGAACGTCAGTTAGTTTTTGACTCTTTGATCGATGCTGGAAGGGGGGTCAGCTTGCACCAGTATATCCAGTTAAGTCACTCCGAAGATTATTTAATTTATCCTGAAAACATTGGAGAACATTTAAGCATCGACGAAGTGAGTCTGTCTAAAGGAGAACTCTATACCTTTGTCACCAACAAAAATGGAAGAGGAAAGAAAAAAACATTAGTAGCCTCTATAAAGGGCACAAAAAGTCAAGATATTATTGGTGTTTTAAACAAAATTCCATTAGATAAAAGAAAATTGGTAAAGGAAATAACCCTTGATATGGCAAACAATATGCAATTGGCTTCAAAAATGTGTTTCCCTGAATGTTACTTGGTTACAGATCGTTTCCACGTTGTAAAACTAATAATGGAAGCCCTGCAACATTTAAGAATAAAATACAGGTGGGAGGAAATAGAAAAAGAGAATCAAGCAATCAAAATTGCAAAAGAACAAGGGTTAAAATACATTCCATTTAGTTTTGATAATGAGGATTCTCCCAAGCAATTATTAGCAAGAAGCCGTTATATTATTGCTAAAAAACCTAACCAATGGACAGAAAACCAAAAGATAAGAGCTGAATTATTATTTAAGAAGTATCCCCTTTTATATCAGGCATACAAGCACACCCTTGAGTTTAGAAACATATATGAAGAAACCTCTAGAGAAATAGCAAAAGAAAAAATAATAAACTGGATGCAAAAAACAAAGCTTCTAAATATGACAGTCTTTAATACCGTGGTTAACAGTTTAAATTATCACTTAGAAACTATTTTGAATTTCTTTATAAAAAGACATACAAATGCAAATGCAGAATCTTTTAACTCCAAGATAAAGTTGTTTAGAGCAAACTTAAGAGGGGTAGTTGATGTGAAATTTTTTCTCTTTAGAATGGAAAAACTTTTTGCCTAATCCCCAGAATATTTATGTGAGCCGGAATATTTTAGTGAAAATCTATATTGGGATCGAACATTATGGGAAACTGCTTTAGCTCTTGACCCTAAACTAAAAAAAACAGATTTAACCTTTCCAAAAAGATTATCTGTTTTTGATGAAATATACATTGGTCATACCCCTGTGATCAATATAAACAAAACCACCCCTGTACAAGCATCTTGTATCTGGAATATTGATACTGGTGCTGGATTTCATGGACCACTTTCTGTTATCGACATCAACACTAAAGAGTTTTGGCAAAGTGATCCGGTATATCAATTATACCCAAATGAAAATGGACGAAACCAATAAAATTTAAATTTTATAACTTTTGACCTTCCGGTATAAATATTATCATTCGGTTAAAAAACTACTCTTATAAGAGTGCGTGGAAAATGTAATTATAAGTTTTTATATAAGAAACTCTAACTTCCACCTATCCATCTACTTTCACATCTAAAGCATCTCTTAATGCATTCCCTATTAACATAAAAGACATTACTAAACACATGATTCCTAACCCTGGGATAATTGCTAAATAAGCTTTTCCTAGAATAATATACGAATAATGGTCTTTGATCATTGCTCCCCAGCTAGGCATAGGAGGCTGCGCACCTACTCCGAGAAAACTTAATCCGCTTTCTATAAGAATTGCAGCTGCAAAATTAGCCGCAGAAATCACAATAACAGGAGCTAAACTATTAGGCAGCACATGCTTTGTTATAATTCTAAAATGATTGTACCCTAATGCCTTTGCGGCGGTGATATATTGCAATTGTTTAATTCCTAAAACCTGTCCTCTAACTAAGCGAGCTACTTCAACCCACATCGTTAACCCAACAGCTACAAAAACTTGCCAAAATCCCTTTCCTAAAGCTAATGTAATAGCTATTACAAGTAATAATGTTGGTATTGACCAAGTTATATTTATAAGCCACATTATTAGAACATCAACCTTACCTCCAAAATACCCTGCAATTACCCCTAATGACACTCCTAGCAACAATGATATCAAAACTGCTATAAATCCTATAGAAAAAGAGATACGAATACCGATTAACATTCTACTTAGCAAATCTCTACCATATTTATCGGTTCCTAATATAAAAGTTTTTGTTCGTATATATTTAGCAACTATTTCATCTGTAGTCAATCCTTCAGGAAACCTTTTTAAATCAATCTTTTTTGATATGTTAGGAAGTTCCCCCTCACTGTAAGGAACAATATTCAGAATAGAACTATTCTCAAAACCATAACTCTCTATAGGAATCTCATTATCTGTGTTTTTTGTACCAAAAAATAGTTTATCAAAAAAAGATTGATTTGTTACATTACCAGACGGAATAGTTAATAACTGAACCTTAAACCCTGGAGGTTTAGAATGAATCGACAAATGCATTTGATTAGCATTTTGGGAATCATCTGGAGCTAACATGTACGCAAAAACCGCCACGAACGCGCAAAGTATAATAAAGCATAAACTCAAAACGCCCCAAAAATTACTTTTGAATCTTTGGAACGCCAGTTTACTTAATGAGCTTGAAATTGTTTTCTGCATTAAAGCTTATTAATTCTTAACCGTTAAAGGATTTTTAGAATTATGTATGTTATTAATCTTCATGTCTTCTAAAACGCTAAGTGCTTCTTCTACATAGACATCTTTGCTAAGATTTAAATGCCATCTATTTCTTTTTTCTGCCAAAACAGTATCTTTTTTCATCAATTCTTTTTCATATAATAAAGATTCGAAAGTAAGATTGGTTTTGTAATCATCAATCACTTCAAAACGTTTAGCTTGGTTTTTATTTTCTTCAATATTCGCCTTATACTTATTGTAATTTAAGGAATATTTATCTACTTTCCTTTTCTCGCTAACCCATTTGGCATTTTCTTCAATTAAGCTTAATTGTTTATTTTTTGCCATACGTGCTTTACTGTTATTTATCGTTTGTTCAAAATCGATATAACCGCCCCACAAAGTATAATCGGCTGCTGCTATCTTATCCCAAGGCAATGGATTCTCTTGATCTTTTTCACCAATATCAATATAACTATACTTATCTGGTACAATTACATCACTTTTAACGCCTTCTAGCTGAGTAGACCCTCCATTTACTCTATAAAATTTCTGAGTAGTAAGCTTTAAAGCTCCTAAATCACCATGGCTATTGCTTCTCATCCATCTATTTAAATCCATCACATTCTGAACAGTTCCCTTGCCATATGTTTGTTTGCTTCCTATGATAATAGCTCTTTTATAATCTTGCATAGCTGCTGCCAATATTTCTGAGGCAGAAGCTGAAAGTTCATTAACTAAAATTACTAAAGGACCATCCCACAGTATACTTCTATCCTTGTCACTTAACACTTCTGGAGACTCTCCTTTTGTTCGTACTTGCACAACTGGTCCTTTCTCTATAAATAACCCTGCAATATCCACAACAGTCTGTAAAGAACCTCCTCCGTTGTCTCTTAGATCAATTACCAGACCTTCCATATCCTGTTCTTTCAATCTAATTATTTCTTGTTTTACATCTTTGGCAGCGTTACGTTCATTATAGTCCTCCATACTAAAATAAAATTTTGGCAAATTGATAATTCCAAAAATTTTATCATTCTTCTTTACTAAAGAAGATTTAGCATATGTTTCTTCTAATTCTACTACATCTCTAACTATATCAACAGTTTTTAATGTTCCATCTACTTTTTTAACAATAAGGGTTACCTTAGTTCCTTTAGGACCTTTGATTAAGCTTACAGCATCATCTAAACGCATTCCTTCTATACTAACAGGTTTTGTTTCATCTTCTTGTTTCACTTTCATAATTAGATCTCCAACTTCAACCATATTACCTCTCCATGCTGGACCACCTGAAATAATCTCTACTATTTCTACACTGCCGTTTTTCTTTTGCAATCTAGCACCAATACCCTCTAACTTACCAGACATAGCGATATCAAATCGATCTTTATCTTGTGGTGCAAAATAATATGTATGCGGATCAAACTCTTCTACTATCGAGTTTATATATATGGAAAACCAATCTTTTCTTTCTAGATCATTAGCCAATTCAAAGTATTCTTTTAAGGAAGTTTTTACAATATCACGCGACTCTTCCTCTAAAACAACGGCTGTTTTTCTATCATATTTTTTATTTTTAGCTATTGAATCTATTTGATCTCCTACTTTTTCATAGTAACTTGATAACACATTAAATTTAAGTTGTAACCTCCATCGCTCACTCAATTCTTCTTTGTTAGCGGCGTAAGGCAATTTATCATAATCCGAATCAATAACTTCATCAATCTCAAAATTAAATGGTCTATCTAGTATTTCCTTATATAAAAATTTAGTCTGAGCCATTCTTTGCTGTAATCTCTCGTATGTAAGATTAAAAAAAGTAATTTCTTTATCTCTAATTTCATCATCAATAAGCAATTCGAATTTTTTGAATTCCTGAATATCGCTTTCATAAAAATACCTTTTTGAGGGGTCTAGAGCTTTTATATAATCCTCAAACACATCTTTAGAAAAATCATCATCAATCTCCTTGGCGTCATAATGCCCTTTACTAAGCACATAACTAATTAAATCAATCAATAATTTATCCTTATCGGGATCTTGTTCGATTTTATTAGTAAAACTACAAGAAGCAGCCGAAATAATTACGGTAAGCATCAATATCAAAAAACTCTTTTTCATACTACTTAATTTATTTTTAGGGATCTTAGCAATAATACATTAAAAATCGTGCCAATAAACAGTAATAATACTAAATTTTTCTTAAATGAACTAATATTACTTCCATTCAATACTCTCGTTAAACGTTTAGAACAAAAAATGCGTACTTTTGCAAATGAAAAAACAAGTGCTATGAACTCCAAAAAACCTCTTATTCTAGTAACAAATGATGACGGAATTACCGCCCCAGGTATCCGTACATTAATAAGTATCATGAACAAGATCGGAGATGTATTAGTTGTTGCTCCTGACAGCCCTCAGAGCGGAATGGGACATGCTGTTACCATAAATAACACTTTGTATTGTGATCCAATCGTAATTGACAAAACTGCTCCTCAAAAAGAGTATAGCTGCTCGGGCACCCCTGTGGATTGTGTGAAGATGGCTACACGGCTAATTTTAAACAAAAAACCTGATTTATGCGTAAGTGGAATTAATCACGGATCTAATTCTGCTATTAATGTTATTTATTCTGGAACAATGAGTGCCGCTGTAGAAGCTGGTATTGAGGGAATTCCTGCGGTTGGTTTTTCCTTATTAGATTATAATTTAGATGCAGATTTCGAACCCACAAAAAAATTTATCAGAATTATTGTTAATAATATTTTGAGAAATGGTCTACCAAAAGGAGTTGTTTTAAATGTTAATATCCCTAAACTAAAAGAAAAAGAGATTAAAGGAATTAAAATATGTAGACAAGCCAATGCGCATTGGGCTGAAAAATTTCATAAGCGAACTAATCCTACTGGTAGAGAGTATTATTGGCTATCAGGAAATTTTATTAATGAAGACAAGGGGGAAGACACGGATGAATGGGCGTTAAAACAAGGATATGTTTCTATAGTACCTACCCAATTTGATCTCACGGCTCATCATGTTATACAAGAATTAAATAACTGGACTTTACATGATTAAAAAGGAAATTTTTAAAGGCTTTATAGCTGGTATTATTGCGAACCTATTAGGATTTACATTCTGTGTTTTTATCTTTTCTAGAATTAGCGTTCAACAAATGACTTTTCAGGAAACCATAGAGGCATCTATAAAAAACAATTCTATAGAAAGTATTATAGTTATAGGGGCTATCCTGAATTTAATAACTTTTTTTTTGTTTTTAAAACAAGATAAATTTTATTCTGCCCGAGGAGTGCTTCTCGCTACCCTTATTCCTGCTATATATATTGCTATTAATAAATTTAGTTAGTTGATTTAAAAAAAATTAAGGTTGTGAAATATTATCTTATTGCTGGCGAAGCTTCTGGTGATCTACATGGTGCCAATCTAATGAAATCCATTCTCGGACATGACCCACAGGCTGAATTTAGATTCTGGGGTGGTGATCTTATGCTTTCAGTTGGGGGAACAATTGTTAAACATTATAGAGAACTAGCTTTTATGGGGTTTGTAGAAGTTTTTTTTAATTTATTCACTATACTAAAAAACATAAAATTTTGCAAACAAGATATTACTTCATTTAAACCCGACGTAATTGTATTTATTGACTATCCAGGATTTAACCTTAGAATTGCTAAATGGGCAAAAGAATTTGGTTTTGCTACACATTATTATATTTCTCCACAAATTTGGGCTTGGAAAGAAGGAAGGATTAAAACAATAAAAAAGAACATAGATGCTATGTATGTTATCCTCCCTTTCGAAAAATCATTTTATGAGGAAAAACACAATTTTCCAGTTCATTTTGTAGGTCACCCACTCATAGATGCTATATCTGATCATAATTTGATAAGTCTTAAAAAATTCAGAGACCAACACAATCTTGATGATAGACCAATTATAGCAATTCTACCAGGCAGTAGAAAACAAGAAATTCAGAAAATACTACAGGTAATGCTTAGTGTAACAGATGATTTTCTTGACTATCAATTTGTGATCGCTGGAGCCCCTAGTCAAGATGCTAATTTTTACAAACCTTTTATCAAAAAAATAGGGGTTCACCTTATCATGAATCAAACTTACGATCTATTAAGTGTAAGTTATGCTGCTTTGGTTACTTCTGGAACAGCTACTTTAGAAACAGCTTTGTTTAAAGTCCCAGAGGTAGTCTGTTATAAAGGAAATGCTTTTTCATATCAAATTGCTAAACGAATTATTAACCTTAATTATATCTCTTTAGTAAACCTCATCATGGATAAACCCGTTGTTACTGAGCTTATCCAAGGTGATTTTAATCCGCAACGATTAAAAGAAGAACTTTCAAATATTATCGATGACAAAAAAAGAGCAAAATTACTTATCGATTATAATACTTTAGAGAACAGGCTAGGAGGTAAAGGAGCGAGTAACACTACCGCTCAATTAATAGTAAGCTCTATTATTAAGTTACATTAACACGAAACTAACAAAAAAATATTGTGAATCAATATTTTGTAATGAAGCCAAAAAAAGGTTTTGATAAAAAAGCACAAATTAGTATTCCAAACAAAAAAATATTGCTTATTATTGAATTTAAAAAACAAATATAATTAAAAATAACTTAACCACTACCATCTATAAGATGGTAACACAGGGCAAAAGCATTTAAAATAGATTAAGTATTTTCTCTCTATATTTAGTATCCAAAGCAGCTAACATTCTTTTGTTTTTCTTGCTTTTCTTTACTGTTGTTTCTTTGACAATAAGTCCCAATACTACCTTTAGTATGATGTTAAAATTTTGAGCTACATTTCCTTTTCTTTTTCTTGATTGATCTTCCCTAAACAATACATCAAGCGTCCAGTGAAGATTATTTTCTATGCTCCAATGTTTTCTTATAGAGTTATTTATTGTTTTTGCATCAGTAGTTAAGCTTGATATATAAATTCGCTGTTCGTTGCTGATTTTACCTGTAGATTTGTTAATTACTTGTGTTTGAATTCTTACGATTGTTTTTAATCCCACCCATTTATCTTTATTTTGGAGATGAGTTAAGTTGGAGTAAACCGAACAAGTACGATTCTCAATTCTTCCATGATCTAAATCCTCTTGAATATTTATCTCCTTGGGGGTTTCAAATCGAATAGTATCTAAAATATCTTGTTCCAGTGTCTTCTGGTTTCCTTTAACAGCTAATATATAGTCTGCATCCTTATCTATAATCATTTTAGCTATTTCTGTTTGGCAACCCATAGCATCTATGGTTACCGTAGTGTTTTCTAGGGTAAGTAAATCCAGTAATTTAGGAATAGCTGTAATCTCATTACTTTTATTTTCTATTTTGACTTGTCCAAGAACTAGCTTGTTTTCTGAAGCAAATGCAGAAACAATGTGGGGTAAATTATCTTCCTTAGTTCCTTTAATCGTCTTTCCATCTATAGCAATAACCTCTCCTTTTGTTATGTTACAAATCTCATTTGTCCAATTCATGAAACAAGTATTAAATTGTTCTGAATCTATAGCAGAGAACACTCTCTTTAAGGTATCTGTAGAAGGTATACCATTTTTGTATGAACCGTGTTTTTTTAACCAAGTTATTTGACTCTCACCAAAAAGAATAACTGTTTCCCAGTCATCTGCTCCACTCATAACAGCTGATAATACTAAAAATAATATGTCCGTTAAGGAATGTAGAAAATTTCCTTTTGTTGTTCTACGAGGATCTTCCATAGTCGAAAAATGAATTAGTAAATTTGACATTTGTTTTTAAATACCAAAAAAAACAAACATAACGAAATCAAACAAAAATAAAAGTTAGAGAAAAACTATCCTAATAGAATTTTTAAATGCTTTTGCCCTAGATGGTAACAGGGCATTCGCTTTTAAAAATTTGTAAGAAAAGCAAAAATAACATATATTTGTGGATGAGAATGGTAGATGGTCTGCCATTAAAAAAAAATGACCAAAAGCAGGGCCCAAAAGGAAAAGTTACTCATCACAGAATGTTTTTCGACCTTGAATGATCCAAGACGAACCGTAAAGGAAATATTCAATATCCTTTAGAAGAAATCCTATTTTTAACCTTATCAGCAGTGGTTTTTGGTTTTCAAACCTATGAGTTGATAGAAGGTTTCGGAAAGGAACGCATAGACTGGTTGCGAAAGTTTTATCCTTACAAAAATGGCACTCCGTCACATGATACTTTAGGAAAATTTTTCAGTAGAATAAACCCAAAAGAATTTTCAGAATGCCTTATAATGTTCACAGAGTCAATAGCTAAACACGACAAGAAAGTGGTTGCCATAAATGGCAAAACAGTTAAAGGATTTTTAACAAAAGAAGGTTATCCATTGCATATTCTAACGGCGTTTTGTACTGAAAATAGAATGAGTTTAGGGCAAGAAATTGTTGATGGAAAGGAGAATGAAATTGTTGCAATACCAAGATTATTAGAATTAATATGTATTGAAAACGCAATTATTACCATAGATGCTATTGGATGCCAGAGAGAAATTGCGGAGAAAATAATAGGCCAACAAGCCCAATATATTTTGCAGGTCAAATCCAACCAAAAGACACTTCTTGAAAACATAGAAGACAGCTTTTCAGTGAAAAAAATAATCTCCACAAATATCACCGAAGATTGTGGACATGGACGAGTTGAAGTTAGACAATGTGACTTAATTACGGACTTAGAATTTATAGACGATGTCAAAAACTGGAAAGAAATAAAAACTTTAGTTCGTATAAAATCAAATACTTACATAAAGAAAATAAAAAAAGAAACCACCAGTATTCGATATTATATCAGTTCATTAAAGGCAGATGCTGAATTACACAATAAGTCTATTCGTTCACACTGGATAATAGAAAATAACCTACATTGGAATTTAGATGTGATTTTCAATGAAGATAATCAAGCTAAAAGAAATCAAAATGCCGTAGAAAACAGCAACTTACTGGCCAAAATTGCTATAAAACTATTGGATGACGAACAAACCCTGAAAAAAGCAAAGAACAGAAAAAGACAGAAAGCCTTTGCCAATGACACATACAGAGAATTAGTAATGAAAGTTTAAAAGCTAATACCTTGTTTTTGAGGGTTTTGATACAGATGTAATTACAAACAGTCGTATAGCCTATAGAAACACCTGCTGATTGTAAGCGGTTGAAAATATCAATCTTCTTTAATAATTGTTTATGAAGACCTAAACTACGGTTCTTTTCATTCAAGGTAAGTAAATTATCAATAGCAGATTGAACCTCTCTTTTTAGTACTATCTTACAGCGGTTACTACTGTCATAAGTGGAAGATTGTGATAAATAAACTGATAAAGTAGATCCGATATTAGAACTATTCCAGTTTTCATAGTCATGGATGAATTTACTAACTGTTTTGCGGCTTATTGATAATTCTTCTGAAATACATCGTTGACTTTTGCCTTCTCGGTAACTACGTAAGATTATCTCTTGTTTTGTATAC
>CAVYIL010000054.1:0-6590 GCA_963768325.1 uncultured Flavobacteriaceae bacterium
CTTTTAAAAGTAAAAATCTGAAAGTTCAATGGTTAATTTTGAACCCTCAGCTATAATAGAATAATTACTTTTTATTTTTTTTGATTTGCCGACCTTATTACGCCACCTTCGCCTTCTTATACATAAATAAACTGCTTTACCTCTTATGGGAAAGTCTTGTATTTGTTTCCTGTCATAAAAACCTTTGGACTCATATTCAAAAGACCTATATTCTTTGGGGATTATGTTTTTCTCATCTAAATAGATATAAAAACAGTCTTGCTTAGTTTGTAAATTGTCCAATTCTTTAAAATCAACAATATCAAAATGAGTTAATAGTCCTTCTGGCAAAATTGAAGAAATTATTGAAAAATTCATTCCATTTTTTATGCAAACTTAAGGATTCTCCCCAACTTTTTTATGTGACCCAAAAATATGTCAAATTATTAGACATGATATAAAAGGAGATTCTTTTAGTAATACGGATGGGTTTTTAGACATATTAGAAGGAGCAAAACAAAACTCTACTCCAAGCGGAGAACATTTTGATCTTGCAAGACCTGACGACCCCAGTACTTTAATCGACGAAACTATAAATGTTGAAGAAGAAATTACTAAATTAGGAAAAAATCTAATTTCAAGAGGAGTTTTATAAAGATGAAAAGAAGACTAATTAAAACATTCATTTTCTTTATTTGTTATAGTATATTTCATTTGTTGGTAATATTAATCTTTAACGGTTATACTGCTCCTTCAATTTTATCTAATGTGTTAAAGAATATTGCTTGGTTTCCTTGTACTATTCTAAGAATAGATTTACAAAACAGTCATATAAGTACTGTTTTAATTAGTCCTTTAATTTATTCTATTCTCTTTTATGGTATATCATACAAACTTGAGAAAAAATAAAAACCGCGAGACTATTGAATAGTCTCGTATTTTTTAAAAGAAAGCTATTCAATATTTATTTTTTTAGAGTGGTTCAATTTGAACAGGAATATGCTAGTAATTTGGTAAGAATATCCAGTATAGAATTGATGAAATAAAATAACCTTTTATGCGTATATAAAGAAAGAAAATAGAGAAGCTAATTTAGAAGTTTTTCACCATTATCGTTTTAGATGGTTTAACAGACAAATTATAAAAAATCAAGCAGAAGAAAGAAGAGAGAAACCTTGGAGAGTAGACCAAGGAGGTACTTCTCTTTGTGGAATGGCATGTGTTTTTTATTTATTCGCAAAAAATGACCCTATAGAATATGAAAAATTAGTCAAAGAATTACATAGAACAGGAAAAGCAACCCATAAAAATTACACCATAGAGCCTAATAAAGACGCTTTAGAGATGTATGATGTTAACCCACAGACATCACAAGAACACCCTTCAATTCCTGATATAGATTGGATCACTATGGCTGTTACCAGAAGTAAAGAAAGCGATATCGGGTATACAGGAAAAAGGAGGCAAGACGCATCCGCTATAAATTGGCCATGGATAATGACTAGTTTAGGAGAAAAGCTGCTAGGCTATACTATTGTTGAAACCGATTATTATAAAATCAACAAATCATACCTGAGAGACTTTTTTGGTTCAGATGAAAAAGTAAGAATCTTAGAAAAAGATATAAATGAAGACTATAATAATGGCTATGAAATATGTATGATGATTGATGGGGATATGGTGGAAAGAGAAAATTTAAGAGGGGATAATTATTCTTTTAGTGATTTTGAAGAATACCATTGGGTAGTATATGAGGGCGGATTGGAACTGTTAAATGAAACAAACGAGAGTGAAACCGATTATGACAAGGTAACTACCATTAATTTTAACGTATATACGTGGGGTGAACTAAGAAGAGGTGATGTAAACAAAATAACTCTAAAAAAAGATCAATTTATAGCGAATTATTACGGTTATATAAAATTAAAATAATGAGAAAAATAATGTTACTTATAACTTTTATTTTCTTCTGTTCTTGTTTTGATAAAGAGCCTAGAAGTTGTGTAAATGCAGAACTTTCAAAAAAGATAATTGTTGATGGTTTTCATCATTTAAAAAAAGAGAACATAAAATTATTTAAAATCAAAAAAAAGACTAATAGGATATTAGATAGTTTTACTACTAAAGAAATATACTCATTTCCAAGTAGTGAAAACAAAAGACACATTGTCTTTGATAAACAATTATACTCTCAAGGAAACTATAGGTTAATTATAGATTCGGTTAAATATGATATTACAAATATTAAAATTCGTTCAAAACCAATAATGAAAGGAATGATTAAAGATAGCTCTTGTACTATATATTCTTTTAAAATTAATGGCAAAATTGCGATAATGATCGGTTCTGCAGGAATGATAAATTTTAAAAAACCAGATTATTAAATTCGAGCAAAACCAATGATAAAAGATAGCTCTTGTAGTATTGCTAATTTTAAAATTAATGATAAAAAGGTAAAAATAATATACGATGCTTCAAAGTTAACATTTAAAAAGCCGGATTAAAACCCCATCCAAAAGAGCTAAAACCTTATTTCCTGTACATGGTAATAGTTATGGAGCAATGGCAAATTTAGAAGGAGATATAGCCGCATATATTGTAGGTATGGATGATAGTAGTCCATCAAAAATAGATGACCCTACAAATAATTTTGCAACAATTCATAGTGCCCTACAAGATTATTTTGAATGCAAATGGGATAATAGAGCAATATTTTTTTTAAAAATGATCGGAGGAAAATTTGATGCAGAAAATTCGCTAACCAACAGAAATGAAATAGAGGAAAAAATAACAGATCATTTAAGCGAGTTTTCTGCTTGGTATTTAGCTTTACGAATGAAAGATAAAGAAAGTGGAGGGATAGAAGAGTTTAATGATACCCGGGATTATTTTGAACCAGTATCTAAAGAGGTTGGTTCAATATTTATAGATGGATTATTACATGTTGTCAATAAACCAAAAGATATGATTACAGCACGAACTAATCCAGAACCAAACCCTTTAAAGAAAACAATATTTGAAAAAAATAAAGAAAGAACCGCAAAAATAGAACAAGAAATAAAAAACTCAAATTTATTTAATTAATGAAACTATTTTGGAAAATTAATTTAATTATAAGTGTAACTGTATTTTCTCTATTTATATTGATAATGCTACGAGTTTGGAAGTCTATATTTCCTACAGTTATTAGTTTAATATCTTTTTTAGCTCCATTTTTAGAGGTTATTCAAATTCCTGTTTGTTTGGTAGTTACATTATTGAATTTAAAAAACCAAACAAAAATAGTTTGGTTTTACTTTTTATTGATGCTGTTGTTTTTTTTAATAAAAATAACTGTATTTATTTTAGTTCTAGGAAGTATTGTTCCCTCTGTTAATTGGTAACTAATAAAGAAAGAATAGTATTTTTACAACACGATTTCCTTTTTTTTTGTAGGCTTTTTATCGCGCATTCTTGCCAGTACTCGCAGAATTAAAAAACAGGCAAAAAAATTAACTTTTTATAAAACCCTGATAAATAAGGAGTAAAATATTTTCGCGCTGAATAAGCCGTAAATAATACGCGTAAAAACCGTAATGCTCGGTAGGCAGGCAAAAAAATTAACTTTTTATAAAACCCTGATAAATAAGGAGTAAAATATTTTCGCGCTGAATAAGCCGTAAATAATACGCGTAAAAACCGTAATGCTCGGTCAGGTTAAATTCTTAATATTGGGGATATTAAAAAAAATAACTAAACAAAGAAAGTAAACACACCCCTATTTTTATATTCATCTAATTGTATTTTTGAAAAAAATCAAAATTTATGAAAAAATTAGGAATCGTATTAGGTGTATTTGTAGCTCTTTTTTTGAGTAGTTGTGAGAAAGAAACATTAGAAGATGATGCTATTATCAAAGTTTTTGGAGTTGACTCAACCGAAATCGAAATACCTGGGGAACAAGGATGTTAATAATTATAAAGAAACCATTTTAAAAATATTCGCCTCTTTACTAGTAATCTTCTCTGGGTTAATATTGTTCTCAGAGAAGATCACTACATTTGGGCTTACTGATACTCACGGTTTTAAAAGTGTAAAAACATTTATCTGGATGGTTACACAAACCTTGGCTCCAATATTATTGTGTTTTGGTGCTTTTTTAAAAGCATATAGATTTTCCTTTTTTATTCCTCTTTATGTTTATTTTATTCAATTTTTTTGGGTGTTTAATGCTGATAAATTGGTTTTAGACGACCCCTTGTTACACATATATGCTTTAGGTTTTTGTAGTGGATCTTTTCTATTCTTAATTTTTATTACTTTTCTTATCAAACAATTAGGAAAAACAAATCAGATTTTATTAAATAATTTAAAAAAAGCAACAAGGTTTATTGTCGTAGAAGTTTCAAAAAAATGGATTCCTAAAGAGAATAAGAAAGAATATGTTAAAGAAATTATATTCTTTAACGAATCTTTAGAAAAACTAAATAGACCGTAGATCATGAAAAAATTAAAAATATTAGAGGAAATTAAAAATAATTATCATTTCTACGATAAAGATGTTTTAGAATTCTTTGAAGAATTAATAGTTAACGAACTAGAGGAGATAATTAAGGAACAAAAGCAGGATTTGAAAACTATGGTTGAAACTACAAAAAGAAATAATATAGATTTAGATTTGATTAAAAAGAAAATGTTATATAAATAGATTATTTAGATTTTTCATCCTCTACTATCTGTTTAATAATACTTTCAAAATCAATGTTAAATTTTTCCCCAATTACTGCGGACAAAAAATTGCTAAAGACTTTATCGGTAGTTAATTCTTCCCAATGAATCATACATTGCATTGCTAAGTCTCTAATAGCTTCAGATTTACTTGGTTCTGTCTTTAATTTATCTCCTTCTCCATTTTTTATCCATTCATAATTATAATTCCATTTATTCGAAATTACATCGATATATATGTCTTTTACCAAAGCTTTTTTTCTTAAATTCCTAACGGTTGTTTCTGTAACCCCTAATACTTCTCCAAACTCCCTATTTGTCAATTTTAATTCATTTATTATCGTGTTTATTCTATAATTAACAGAGCTTATTTCCTCTTTCTTTTTCATAATAATTACGATTTAATCGTTTTTTATTTGGTTTTAATCGTTTTTATATCGATATTTACAGAAAGAAAAATCAAACACAAAAACACATATTCAAATTATTTAATAAAAATTTAGATTCGTTCACATAACTATAAAAAAACAAAACCGTGCAAACTACAAAAATATATACCACTAATTTAGCTAAAGAGTTTATTAAATTCATAATCAGTTCATTTTATCAAAAATTTTAACAAGAAAACTTGTAAACAAATAAAAATAAACGAAGGTAAAAATAATACTTTTCCTGTTATATACTTTGTATTAACCCCTACAGAATGCAAATACTAATTATAGGCATAATATAAAACATAAAACCCCCAACAAATGAAAACGCATTTATTTTTTTGTAGCATTAGAAACAACAGATAATTAAACACCTATTTAAAACAATACTATATGTCCGCTTGTCTTAAATTATCGAACACAAAACACCAGTACCGAAAAGAAATCCTAAAAGCCTTTCATCTTAGTCAATTAGATTTTGAGCAAAGAGTAAAAGAGTTGTTACCCTTTGAGACCTTTTTGCAAATAAAGATCAATGAATACTATCGCAATGCTATTTCTATAGATCAAGCGAAGCAAAAAATATATACTTATTTGATAGAAAAGTTACCCTAAAACAAGTATTTTCCTAATCTGTATTACCTACTTATGCTTTTGTCTACAATGGTCATAAAGCAAAGAATCCCTAAAGGATTCATTATTAGATTTATATTAAATTTTGGTTATTAGTTTCCTTTCTAGCTCTTTATCTTACGATAAAGCCGAAAAGTAGGCTCCTCCTTTTTTTCTTTTTTTAGAATAGAGGTTTTAAAAAAAAGAGGAGGAGAGCTAAGGAAGCTTTTAAAAAGAAACGTAAAAAAATTAGTTGGTTAATTCAAAGCTCCCCTAGCCCTTTTATGTTGTAATACCATTTTACAACTCTTTTTAAGGTTAAGAAAGACAAGAGGGCAAAGGGGAAAATTAACCACTCTCATTAAGAAACTGTATTAAAAGAAAAACTATGATAGAATTACATTACCATTCTCTTAGTACCTCCTACAAGCGCTATACCAGTTATAAGATAGCAAAACTATTAGGAGTCTCTCCCCAAGAAATCCAAGATATCTTAGAAAAAGAAAACTATATCCTGACACAAGGAGTGGAGAGTACCATTATCAGTACACTGGTACTAAATCAGATACAGAAACACCTTTTAAAACGAAACCACTCCATTAATTAATCTCATAACACACCTACTTATGCTAATAAAATTACAAAGAACCGTATTAATTACCATAACCCTAGTACTAGTAAACCTACTATTAGGCAAAAGCACTACAGAAGTTCGTAAAACAAAAAAGGTATAACTATGTTTATTTCAATCGAAAAGTAGACCAATTTTCACATTCAATTTTGATTTTAAGTGGAGTACCTCCCGCCCCACGACCTGCACTAGTACACCTATTCCTTTTGTTATTTTTTTTGTACAGAAAA
>CAVYIL010000055.1:0-3750 GCA_963768325.1 uncultured Flavobacteriaceae bacterium
CAATGCTCTTAACTAAAGGTTAAAAAATATTGTTTAATCTACGGCTATATGCGGTAATTTTTAATAAACGATTTGTTACAACATATTATTCAGATTTTAATTGCTTTAGTAGGATTATATTTTTCATTATGAAAATATAGTCTTTGAGATATCTAACTTTTGTAAATTTGTTAGATAAGAATATAAATCGTACACTAATTTTCCATGAGAAAGCAATTAAAATTACTATTAATAAAACTATATGTATGATTTTATAAAATGTTGTAAAGTTATTAATGCTAAAATCATATTTTAGAAGATATAGGAATACACCAACAGTTATCAATAAATATTGTTTCCCTATAAATAGAAAAACCTTCTCTATAAATAAAAGTGGATGAAACCCCAATTCATTTATTTGATCTTTCGCTATTTCTATTCTTCCTTCTATCACATTAATAGGTATATCAGTATATATCGGCAAAATTTTATGTATTCTTTTATTTTTTAATTCATTTCCTTCAAAATTATATATCATTGAATTGGTAGGTAAGTTTTGTTTTTCTAATACTTTTTTTATGATATAACGATCTAAAAGCAAAATTAAAGATAAGAATAGACTAGATACTACTAATAGATAAATCCCTATATTGAAATAATTATCAAAAATTAAAAATAGCCAGCCAATAACCATTGTTATTACGCATGTAAAACCTAATATTTTGTTAATGCTACTATTATTAAAAGAATAGTATTTATCAACAAATAAACGATTTGAAGTACAATTTTCCCTAAAATGGGTAAAGTCTTCATTGAACGTCATATACTTATTTATTGATAAGAGTTTGAAACCAATTACAGTTTGATTCTCACCTAATAATTTACCTGTTTGTGGATTTTTCTGAGTTTCTAAAACTTCTTCGATGTGTTTTGTTTTTTCAGTTAACATTTTTTTATTATTATTTCATCTAGCACATAACAAATAAGGCTCTGTTGCAAATGTTATTTTAGGATACTATTTTTTATAATTTTTCAGAATATATCTTTATTTCTAGAAGTAAAATTGATTCTGAACTAAACGGATTTCCCCCTGTAATCTTTCCAATTTAGTTTCAGGAAATCCCATCCAAATATCAAATTGTTTTTTCTCAAACATGCGCATGACTTCATAGCCCTTTATGGTAGCTAGTGCTGTTTTCATTTTCTGAAAACCAAGTCCAGGGTTAATCCTTTGTTTTAGTTTGCCATGATCAGATTCCACACGATTATTCATGTATTTAACCTGTCTGTGTTCGATATCCGTATTACATTTACCTTCTTTTTTAAGGAGCTTTAAAGCCGCTCCATATGAAGGATTCTTGTCTGTATTAATTTTTGTTGGGTGCTCATAGGATTTGAATTTACCCAGTACTTTCCTAAGAAAGCGATAAGCTGCTTTAGTGTTACGCGTATGGGAGAGATAGAAGTCAAGTGTATTTCCTTTACTATCGATAGCCCTATATAAATACTTCCATACTCCTTTTACCTTTATATAGGTTTCATCCAATTGCCAAGTACCTATAGAACGACCTTTACGATGCCATTGTAAACGACGCTCCATTTCAGGAGCATATTTTTGAACCCATCGATACAAGGTAGAGTGATCCACATCAACGCCTCTCTCCAACATCATCTCTTCTAAATTTCGATAACTTATTCCGTATTTACAATACCAACGTATACAGCCTAAAATTACAGTACCTTCAAAATGGCGCCCTTTGAAATCTCTCATTACGTTTTTAACGCAAGATATATCTAAAACTTAAAATTTGCAACAGAGCCATATTTGCAACAGAGCCAAATTATTAGAATAGGTTTTCTAAAGACGCGTTAAATTCATTGAATTTTTTAATATTACTCTTTTTCAGTTTATTTAGGTTTTGCAATTTCCATTGTACAGCAGGAAACCGTTCAAAATCATAAATATCCCAATTGGGTGACAGGTTATTAAAACTTAATAAAAAAGCATTGTCTTGAGGTGTTAAGCTTTGATGAATTGTTTTAATTAATTTTATTCGAGTATTTTTAAAATCCTCATAAGTAAACATCTCTGTACTCATACCGTTAAACTGATTGACTATAGTTTTTTTTTGGTCAATTAAGTTTGGTTGTAACATTTCATTTATTGGTCGGTTACTGCTTAGAAGACAAAGCAAAAACCCTTCTTTGATGCTATCAGTAAATCCTTCATTTTCTAATAAATATTTTACATCAAATAAATCTCTAGGATGTTGACGATCTAAGGCTGCACAAATTTTACCTCCGTATAATTGTCCCATGGATATAACACTAATGGTAGCAAAGGCATAAAATTCTTTTTGTGCTTTAGTACATAGTGGAAGTTTTATAGGTTTCTCTAATACGCCTCTGTTTATTTGATTGACTTCTATTTTAATTTGTGCTTTAGCAGTAGAAATATGTAGCTTTAACCCCTTTTCTTTTAGCGAAACATGTGCGTCAGGTAAAACCCTATTAAGTTTTATTTTTATGCGCTCTAGAGCTGCAATAATATTATTCAAGGATGTAATCCTTTCTTCTATAGTAATGTAGGTTAAATCAATATCCACAGACAACCTTGGTAAATCTCTAATGAATAAGTTAATAGCAGTTCCTCCGTGTAAGGCAAAACAAGATTCTTTTGAAACCTCAGGTAAAACTTGTAATAATAAAGAAACTTGGCTTTTATAATTATTCATAGTACGCCAGTGTTTTAGGGATGGTAATTCTGTATTTAGTTATATAAACACCTTCTTTTGCAAGTGAACGCTTTCCTTTTCCTATGTCTATTTTTTCTAAATCTAGATAATTAAACCATTCGTGATTGGTTTTTTCTGCCATATATAGGAAAAGTCGCTTTACTTTTATAGAAGTACATTGCTCCAAAATAGTTTGAATTTGGTTGGGTATAAGATTGTTAAGTCCTTCCATTATTTCATAACACTCTATCAATTCTTGTTTTTTTGGTGTTAAATATAAGCATTCCAATAAGGCTCTTATTGGATTTGATATTTGCAGGTTAAAAGCGTTATGTTCCAAAGTTTGTAAACCTACTGTTGCAGGCAAAAAAGAGGAACCATAATAATTTACTTTTAGACCCCAATCATATTTTAAAAACCAAGATGGGAGTTTCTCTTTACTACCTCCAAATAATATGATTTGTTGGGTAGACAACTCCAAATAATGAGCTTTGCCAAGTAAAGACAAAGCTGTTTTCCCCCCTATATGAATACTAGATTGAGCTTGTTGCTGTAATGCATATAATGCTCCTTCACAAGTAGGCTTCTTTCCTACACGCATCCAAGCACCAGATCCTATAGAATAGAGCCAATTACTTTTCTTATAACGATTGATTAATTGTGTAGAAAATCCATTATCTGTTAACCATGAGCTTAGATATACCACTCCTGATGGTTGAGAGTTAAGAAGACGGTTTATTTTTTGCTCTTTTTCCAAACTAATAGTTGGTTTTTGGTGTTTTTTTTAAACCATATAAAAAACTTGATAGTTTGTTATTTTTCAAATATACAAACTATTAGTTTGTGTATTTGTATTTTTTTAAACTAATTGAATTTGGATAGAGTAATCTATTGCTTACAACTCATAATATGAGTACGTTGTAGTAGCCACTAAATTTATGACGAATTTTTGAAGCCCATAAATTCTATGTAGGGTATAATTGCCTGTACCGTTCAGATGGTAAAATATAGAATACATACTCTTGCGTATCTAGAG
>CAVYIL010000056.1:0-30517 GCA_963768325.1 uncultured Flavobacteriaceae bacterium
ATGATGTGCAAAAAAGCTAATGGTTTTAGTACTTATTACATGCATCCAACTATTTTTTCCTTTAAGACGGACACCTGTTTCATCGGCATGCAATACAGTACTTTGAAGTAATTGTTGTTTTATGTCTATCTCATAATCATGCAAGTTATTAAAACATTGCTTCTGAAAATTAGACAAACTACCTGTAGAGATATAGTGTCCAGTTAAGTCGGCAATAAATTCACTGCAACGTGCAAATGGAAGCATCTGGTAGTTTTGAAGATATACACAAAGTGATTTTAAACGATCTCCATATTGGGCTTCTTGTTTAAGCTCATTTGGGAATTCTCCTCTATTATGTTTTCCACATACACCGTAAGTTTTATGTACTCGTCTATGTTCTGTAACTTCTATATCAATGGGTGGGATATCGAAAACTTGACGGGAATCGTAACGCTCAAAACCGTTCTCTAAGCCATTGCCACAGCAGACACATTGGCTTACATCGTGAACAACAATAGCATCAGGAGTTTCAATCATTTTTAGTTTACTGCCTTTGTGTCCTTTTTGCCCTCCTTGAGATTTTTTGGATGGTTTTCTCAAACTTTTGGTTTTTCTAAAAGGATCTTGGGATGGAGCTATACTACTATTAGCACTATTCTTTGGGTTCTCATATTTTGACAGTTTTGATTCTAGTTCAGCTATACGTAATTGTAATTTTAAATTCTCTTTCGTAAGAATTTCAAAATCTTGTAATAGCTTATTTATATGTTGCTTATCAGTCAAAAAATATTGTTTTCACGAAGATCTTAAACCAAACACAACAATCAAAATTAATAGAAATTAGGATATCACATAGTTATAAACCAATGTGTATAAAATAGATGATTTTTGAAAATAAAAATTTAGTGCAATCAGAAATTGTTGACAAATAATCCATTTCTGTTTATTTCGGGTGAATAGTTACTTTTCTTTCACAAAACAACGATATACAGAGCTTCTGGATATATTTGGATTAGCCTCTAGAAGAGCTTCCCAAACCTCGTCTATAGACATCCAAGTAGAACTACGAAGACTAATAACTAAGGCTCGTTCTACTTCAGACAAAGCATACTTAATATTCAGGGGAGCACAAGAAGTATCTTGAATAGAATCCCTATTTTTCCATTTTGAAACAGTTTGAGAGGAGATTCCGAACCGTATAGCTTGTTCTGAGTTTTTAACAGAATTAGCTTGGATTAGCGAACGAATATTTGAATTTGTTGTAGCATTAGAATGATATTTTTTGCATGTTTGTTTTTGTTTGTTTGTTTGTTTGTTTTGTAACAAAAATAATCAACTTCTCAACCTTAAACGGATCACATAAAAAAGGTGGGAGAAAATTTTACACAATAGAAAACAAGAGGTCTTTTAACTGAAATTTAAATATTTTTTCAATAAATCAAATTAACCCAGTGTTTACGGGCATTGTTGAAATAGAACAACTCTCCTAAGGTCGAGTTGTTTCCAGTTCAACAAGCCTAAAATCACTATCATAGTTTTTTCTTTTGCCTAATCTCCAAGAAATGCATGTGATCCAAAATAACATCAACAATGTTGTGAAACTTTACACTTAGAAACTCAAATGAAAGAGCTAGAAGGTAGGACAGAAAAATTAAAAAACCCATATAAAACTTCTGATTTGAAACGATATATATGGGCTATTGCTAGAATAGGTGGTTGGAAAGGGTATTTATCCCAAAGGAAACCTGGTATTACAACTTTTTGGATTGGATTACAAAAATTCACCGCAATTATGCAAGGATGGAGGCTATTTAGAGATGTGTCCAGACGGTAGTTTTAATACCGTGGTTAACAGTTTAAATTATCACTTAGAAACTATTTTGAATTTCTTTATAAAAAGACATACAAATGCAAATGCAGAATCTTTTAACTCCAAGATAAAGTTGTTTAGAGCAAACTTAAGAGGGGTAGTTGATGTGAAATTTTTTCTCTTTAGAATGGAAAAACTTTTTGCCTAATCCCCAGAATATTTATGTGAGCCCTTTATTTTCTCTGATTCCAGTAATTGGTATGCTCGTTTCAAAGTTTGGTCTTGTTCAAATTTTACATTGGCATTACCATCACGATTTTCGACATAAACAATCTTATCTCCTATGGTTGCTATACCTGGAAGATAACCTTTACACTTTTTATAGGTTGTTTTTGCATCGTAATTGGAGTTTTTAATGATTTGGTTATCGTAGTCAAAATCGTATAATTCCTCTGCTTCTAGCTGTTGGGTCAAAAGCAAACTCTTCAGGTTTAATCGATTCATTTCAGTATTAATGTTGAAATTATAAGTAACACCATTCTTTGAGGTAAATGTCGTGTTTGCCACAGTGAGTTCTTTTACACCACGGATTACTGTTGTAGGACTAGGAACATTGTTGTGAGGAATGTCTTTTAGGTGTTTTCCAAAACTTGTGTTCAAATCCTCTATGACATCGCCTCCACTCATAAACACACTGGTTAAACTTTTGAAGATATCACTATACTGATAACCAATGGTTTTTACACGGTTACCCAAGGTTGAGTCAATAAGGTCTGCAATACCTGATGCTTTGAAAGGCTCGTTTACAAAAGATATTCCTGCAAAAGGGGTGATTGTTTTGTTACTTTTTATTACTTTCATAAAAATATTCACGGTTGTTTAATTTATTAGAGATCTTAAAAATACGTGATATTTTTATACTGTCAAAACAGTAAGGGAAGTCTTTCTCTTACTGCTTTTGACTTAGTTTTTTATAATTAGTCTTGCGGATTTAAGGTATTAACAAACTTACTTATCTACTGTTTTACAATTGGGTGAACTTCTTTTGTAGATTTTGAAATTATTTTTACAAAATAATTTCCACTTTTATTTATTGTTTCACCTACAGAAAGTATTCCTGGATTTTGTGTGTATTTTTTTTTATGAATACTTCTTCCAGCCATATCATATATAGTAACGATAAATGATTCGTTTCCTAGTTTTGACAAATTAATATTTGTAGTTTCTTGAAATGGATTAGGGTACACAGAAACTATTTTTTCTGAGCTATTTAATGCTGAAAATGATTTATTAGTATTAGTTTTTTTAATCGTTTTCAAACTCTCTCCTGCTACTGTGTTATATGCATAATTGGTGATTGTATAGGATAAACCATCAGCAGCTACAGTAGCATAAAACCATCCATAATGTGTCTTTCCACTAATTTCAAATGAAAATCCTATATATCCAGAATTACCATTCCAAGCTGTATACGACGATGAACTTACATTATAACTATATGGGTTTGTAATAAAATTACTTGATCCACCAACATCTTTACCTTCTCCTATTAATGAGACATTACGACTACTATCATTACATACTATTCCCTTGTCATAGGTAACTAACTTCACTGCATCATTAGTAAACCAAGCTCCATATGCTTTATCATCACCAACTTCAATTCTAAAGAATTCCCAAATATCAGTAGAATTAGTAGTAACATCTTTATTATCCACGTATATTACACTACTACCTGATATATTAGTATTAGCCTTTTTAATCGTTGTCAAACTCTCTCCTGCTACTGTGCTATATGCATAATTAGTGATTGTATAAGATAACCCATCAGCAGCTACAGTAGCATAGAACCATCCATAATGTGTCTTTCCACTAATTTCAAATGAAAATCCTATATATCCAGATTTACCATTCCAAGCTGTATACGAAGAAGTACTTACATCAAAACCATCGTATTTATTAAAATTATTAGAGATACCTACATCTACCCCTTCTCCTATTAATGAAACATTACGACTAGTACCATTACATACTATTCCTTTGTTCTTGGCAACTAACGCCACTGCATCATCAAAAGCCCCAGCTGAAAAGGTTTTATTTTCGCCAACTTGAATATCAAAGGAATTCCAATCATTAGGAGAATTAACAGTAATATCTTTATGATCCACGTATACTACACCAATATTACTACTACCTGTTACATTTGTATTAGCCTTTTTAATCGTTGTCAAACTCTCTCCTGCTACTGTGTTATATGCATAATTGGTGATTGTATAGGATAACCCATCAGCAGCTACAGTAGCATAAAACCATCCATAATGTGTCTTTCCACTAATTTCAAATGAAAATCCTATATATCCAGATTTACCATTCCAAGCTGTATACGAAGAAGTACTTACATCAAAACCATCGTATTTATTAAAATTATTAGAGATACCTACATCTACCCCTTCTCCTATTAATGAAACATTACGACTAGTACCATTACATAATATTCCTTTGTTCTTGGCAACTAACGCCACTGCATCATCAAAAGCCCCAGCTGAAAAGGTTTTATTTTCGCCAACTTGAATATCAAAGGATTTCCAATCATTAGGAGAATTAACAGTAATATCTTTATGATCCACGTATACTACACCAATATTACTACTACCTGTTACATTTGTATTAGCCTTTTTAATCGTTGTCAAACTCTCTCCTGCTACTGTGTTATATGCATAATTGGTGATTGTATAGGATAACCCATCAGCAGCTACAGTAGCATAAAACCATCCATAATGTGTTTTTCCACTAATTTCAAATGAAAATCCTATATATCCAGATTTACCATTCCAAGCTGTATACGAAGAAGTACTTACATCAAAACCATCGTATTTATTAAAATTATTAGAGATACCTACATCTACTCCTTCTCCTATTAATGAAACATTACGACTAGTACCATTACATAATATTCCTTTGTTCTTGGCAACTAACGCCACTGCATCATCAAAAGCCCCAGCTGAAAAGGTTTTATTTTCGCCAACCTGAATATCAAAGGATTTCCAATCATTAGGAGAATTAACAGTAATATCTTTATGATCCACGTATATTACACCAATGTTACTACTACCTGTTACATTTGTATTAGCCTTTTTAATCGTTGTCAAACTCTCTCCTGCTACTGTGTTATATGCATAATTAGTGATTGTATAAGATAACCCATCAGCAGCTACAGTAGCATAGAACCATCCATAATGTGTCTTTCCACTAATTTCAAATGAAAATCCTATATATCCAGATTTACCATTCCAAGCTGTATACGAAGAAGTACTTACATCAAAACCATCGTATTTATTAAAATTATTAGAGATACCTACATCTACCCCTTCTCCTATTAATGAAACATTACGACTAGTACCATTACATACTATTCCTTTGTTCTTGGCAACTAACGCCACTGCATCATCAAAAGCCCCAGCTGAAAAGGTTTTATTTTCGCCAACTTGAATATCAAAGGAATTCCAATCATTAGGAGAATTAACAGTAATATCTTTATGATCCACGTATATTACACCAATGTTACTACTACCTGTAGTAGTAGTAACATTGGTAATTGTACTAAAATTGGATAAGTTCCCATCTGCATCTTTAGCTTTTACCCTAAAATTGTATGCCGTATTTGCAGTTAATCCACTAAGAGAAGCAGTAGTTTTTGTTACAAATTTAATTATATTATTTCCTTGATATATATTATATCCTGTAACTCCTACATTATCAGTTGATGCACTCCAAGATAATTTGAGTGAAGTACTAGTTACATTAGAAGTAGTTAATCCTGTAGGGTCTGTTGGGTTTTCAGTATCAACAATATTAACACCTGTATCAACAAGATTACTTGGCTGCCATAACGGTTTTCTTGCTGGATGCTGTAAAGCAGCTAACATTCTTGTCACTTGACCTTGAGTAAACATTTTAGCACAACCATATATAAAATCATAACCCATATAATTCTCATAATTAATTAAATGACCACACTCGCTTGAGGTTATTAAACAACCCTTGTTGTTTGTAGAGTCATTATCTTCAGAAGGAGTATCAAACACTCCATCACCAATAGGATCTGAACATCCTGTACCAGCAAAGGTATGTTCCAAATTTAGCCAATGCCCAAATTCATGAGTAAGTACTGATGCTCCTTCTTTATTTTTTATGCCAAATAAATATGCCCCATTATATACTACCCTATCTATATTCTTTTTGGATTTAATTTCAGATGGGGGATTCGCAGACCCAGAACGGTTGGTTCCATCATCATCTATATCTACAGTAATATATAAATTCATGTATTTATAATTATCCCAAGCATCTGCTAGTACTTGAGGATTATCATCTTTTCCTTGACCATTGGCTGCAGGATGCATAATTACTCCGTTTGTAGCTATACCATTAGGGTCTATTTTAGCTAATTTAAATTGTATATCTAACGTAGATTTAATTGGATCAAATGCAGGGTTAATTGTATTCCAATCATCATTTAAACCATTAAAATCTTTATTAAGCTCATCAATAGCAGCTTTAACTAAGCCATAATCTACAGTTTCACCATCATGTATTGATCCATAAACGTGAACAACTACAGGTATAATATATGCTGAAGGAGTTAAAAAAGATGATTTATTTTTAGCAAAATTTCGAGTAAATTCATTAAAATCATTGTATTCTTTTATTTCTTTTGAATTTTTTAAAAAATTTGACTTTGTCGTTTTACACATTAAAATTTTTGATTCTTGTTGTTGATCTTTTCTATTAGATGCGTTCTTAGAAGAATCACTAGTTTGGGAAAATCCTATATTCATTATGAATAGGATTAAAATTAATTTTGTATTCATGAGTTTGTATTATTTTGAGTTAATCTACAAATATATAAAAAAAACAATTTTATTGTTTTAACGTATTTATTTTATATTATTGCCTTGATATACATGTGTGTCATCCAACTATAAAACTCAAAACACGTTAAAAAACTAATGAACAACCATTAACAGTATACCTAACACCTAACCGACAACAAACACATTAATAGGCATTTACTCAACTTTAGTCATAAATAATTAAATATTTTTAAGTAACTATTCACCCATAACAGGTGAGAAAGGATTTTTTTCAAATGCTTTCTGAATATTTTCAAGTACGTTTTTCTTATTTTTTGTAACTATTCACCCGAAATAAACAGAAATGGATTATTTGTCAACAATTTCTGATTGGACTAAATTTTTATTTTCAAAAATCATCTATTTTATACACATTGGTTTATAACTATGTGATATCCTAATTTCTATTAATTTTGATTGTTGTGTTTGGTTTAAGATCTTCGTGAAAACAATATTTTTTGACTGATAAGCAACATATAAATAAGCTATTACAAGATTTTGAAATTCTTACGAAAGAGAATTTAAAATTACAATTACGTATAGCTGAACTAGAATCAAAACTGTCAAAATATGAGAACTCAAAGAATAGTGCTAATAGTAGTATAGCTCCATCCCAAGATCGTTTTAGAAAAACCAAAAGTTTGAGAAAACCATCCAAAAAATCTCAAGGAAGTCAAAAAGGACACAAAGGCAGTAAACTTACAGAGAATAATATTGTTCATTTGACACTCCCTTGCCTAAAGGCTCAAGCGTTAGGGTTTTTTCGAAAAAAAAATGATAATTTACGCATATTTTACGCAACTATAAATTAAAACACTCTCTAAAGCCTTCTTTTTTCTAATAGTACAACATTTTCTACGTGATGCGTTTGTGGGAACATATCTACTGGTTGAACCTTAGTAACTTGATATATTTCGTCTAATAGAGATAAATCTCTTGCTTGTGTAGCACTATTACAACTGACATATACAATTTTTTCTGGAGAAATATTCAATAATTGATTAACGACATCCTTATGCATTCCATCTCTTGGAGGATCTGTTATGATAACATCAGGATGACCATGTTCAGAAATAAATTCTGAGGTGAATACTTTTTTCATATCTCCAACATAAAATTCCACATTATGAATCCCATTATGTATTGCATTTTTTTTGGCATCATCTATAGCTTCTGGCACAGCTTCTACACCGATCACTTTTAGTGCTTTTTTTGCAACGAATTGGGCAATAGTACCTGTTCCTGTATAAAGGTCATATACCAATTCTTTCCCTGTTAGGTTAGCAAAGTCTCTGGTGACTTTATATAATTCATAAGCTTGTTTAGAGTTGGTTTGGTAAAAAGATTTAGCGTTTACTTTAAATCGTAAACCTTCCATTTTTTCTTCAATATAATCTTTGCCTTTATAACAAATTACTTCTTGATCGTATATTGTGTCATTGCCTTTAATATTAATAACATAAAGTAATGAAATAATATTAGGGAATTCTGAAGCTATATAGTCTAATAATAGAGTTCTTTTTTCTTTGTCTTCATATAAAAACTGTACCAAAACCATAATTTCTCCTGTAGAAGAAATCCGAAGCATTAGTGTTCTGAGTAAACCGCTCTGATTTCTGGCGTTATAAAAAGAAAGATTGTTTTTTGTAGCAAAAGTTTTTACTTTATTACGAATTTCGTTACTAGGATCTTCTTGTAAATGGCATTTATCGATATCTAAAATTTTATCCCACATTCCGGGTATATGAAAGCCTAGAGCATTTCGGTTACCAATTTCTTGATCACTCTGTATTTCATTTAATGTTAACCAACGGCTGTCACTAAAAGAAAATTCCATTTTGTTTCTATAGAAAAATTGATCTGAAGATCCTAAAATAGGATTAACTTCGGGTAATGTAACTTTACCTAGGCGCGTAAGATTGTTTTCTATTTCTTGTTTCTTATATGCTAATTGATGTTCATAAGCCATAAATTGCCATTTACATCCTCCACATGTTCCGAAATGTTTACACACAGGAGTGACCCTCTTATCTGATTCTTTGATGAATTTGATAGCGGTTCCTTCATAAAAGGCTTTCCTTTTTTTTGTGGTTTGGACATCTATCACATCGCCAGGAACAGCATTGTTGATGAAGATAACTTTACCATCAGGAGCTTTAGCAATGCTTTTTCCCTTTGCGCCTGCATCTACAACTTCTATATTTTCAAAAATCTGTTTTTTAGTTTTTCTTGCCATAGCGCAAAAATAGAATTTTAATAAAAATAATAACTTAATTATTTAGTTTTTAGAGATAATATTTTATATTAAGTAGATAATGTAGTTTAGGGAAATTACTTTTCGTTCTTTATACACCTTAATTAGAATCAATTAACATAGAAAAATATAGGTGTGTTGTTGTTTAAAATTTCTTGAAGAGAAGAATAACTAATATTATATTTGTTTCTTTGTGAAATAAAAGAATATTTAGGATGATTTCTCTCCTTTTTTATTAAAGCAGGAATAGTGAAGTTTTATTTTAATACGTTTATAATGGCAACATTAGAAAAAAAATCATCTCAGCATTTAATTGATTTAGAAAATAAGTATGGAGCTCATAATTACCATCCATTACCTGTTGTTTTGGAAAAAGGAGAAGGGGTTTATGTTTGGGATGTAGAAGGAAAGAAATATTATGATTTTCTAACTGCATATTCTGCGGTTAATCAAGGGCATTGTCATCCTAGAATTGTTGATGCTATGATTAGTCAGGCTAAGACCTTAACGCTGACCTCTAGAGCATTCTATAATGATAAGCTAGGGGAATATGAAAAATTTGTAACTGAGTTTTTTGGTTTTGACAAAATTTTACCAATGAATACAGGTGCAGAGGCTGTGGAGACTGCCTTAAAATTATGTAGAAAATGGGCATATGAGAAAAAAGGAATTCCAGAAAATGAGGCACAGATAGTTGTTTGTAAAAATAATTTTCATGGAAGAACCACAACAATTATTTCTTTTTCTAATGATCCAGTTGCCAGAAAGAACTTTGGACCATTTACCAATGGGTTTATTAAAATAGATTATGATAATTTAATTGAACTAGAGGAGGTTTTAGAAAATAATAAAAATATTTCTGGTTTTTTAGTAGAACCGATCCAAGGAGAAGCAGGTGTTTATGTGCCTTCGGAAGGTTATTTAGCTAAAGCAAAGGCTTTATGTGAGAAATATAATGTTTTATTTATAGCAGATGAAGTACAGACAGGGATTGCACGTACAGGTAAGTTATTAGCTGTAGATCATGAAAATGTAAAACCTGATGTTTTAATTTTGGGTAAAGCATTAAGTGGAGGGGCTTATCCCGTTTCTGGAGTTTTGGCTAATGATGCTATAATGGATGTAATAAAACCAGGTAACCACGGGAGTACTTTTGGAGGAAATCCTGTAGCGGCTGTAGTTGCAGTAGCGGCATTAGAAGTTGTTAGAGATGAAAAGCTAGCGCAAAATGCGGAAGAACTAGGACAGTTGTTTAGATCAGAATTAAGTAAGTATATTCAGGATTCTAAAATAGCGAGTGTAGTTAGGGGAAAAGGATTATTAAATGCAATTGTCATTAATGATACTGAAGAAAGTGATACGGCATGGAATATTTGTGTTGCTTTAAAGGAAAACGGTTTATTAGCTAAGCCAACTCATGGTAATATAATACGTTTTGCACCTCCATTAGTGATGAATAAAAAACAGCTATTGGAATGTGTTGCTATTATAACTAAAACATTAAAAGAATTCGAATAGATTTTTTCTTTTTTATTAAAATATACAAATCCCAATTTTATTGAGATTTGTATATTTTAAACTATATTAAATTTGTTCGGATTGTTCCATTAATTCTTTACGCATATTTTTTATTCCTTCAGATCCTATAATAGAAAATATGGAAATTATGAGTATAAGGAAAATACTGCTAATTATTAGACCAACAATTGCCAATATTTTACCAGTTTTTACATTATCGTATCCAGTATATATTTCAGGGTTTTTAACATATAATGCATTAGCTTTTTGAACAAGTATAAGAACTATAATCGCGAAAATAATCCCTACTATCCCATAACAACAGCATCCAAGGATTGAAAGGATACCGAATATTAAGATTAGTGTAGAATTTGGTAAAGTTTGTTTTTCCATAATATTGATCGATTAATTAAAAAATATTTTCATTTTAATAATATAGCTTACAATTATTGTAAGTACTGTTAAAACAATTAAAAACATTTTCAGATATGAATCATATCTAAATGTGTAGAAAAAATTTAAACCTAAAAATAGTAAGAGAATCAATAATGGATAAACAGCGGGATACATGTGAAATGCTTTAATAAAATCTCCTTTGATTAAAAAAAGTAATGATCTTTGTAACCCGCAACCTAAACAATCTATACCAAAAAGTTTTTTATTAAGGCAAGGAAGCATGTATTTTTCCAAAATTTAAACTCGTTTGAAAATTGGGGTGCAATATACATACTTTAAGTTATTTTTATTTAAGATGATTTTAAAATTCAATTATTTGATACTTTTGTAAAATGAATTTTAGTAAATTAAAAAAGATAGGAAGTGTATTTTTAATAATAATTGGAGTAGTTGCACTAATATCAGAGTTAGCTTCTTCAGAGAAAAATTATTATGTACAAAGTATTGGGTTCGTTTGTTTAATGATAGGACTCTATACAATAAATTCTAAACTTGAATCAAAAAAAGTTAAGGATAATTTTGATTTTAATGAAAACAGCGAAGAATACTAGGGTATGTTTATAATTGGAGATGTTGTTTCGGTATTGGACGAACCGATAACAGGTAAAGTAATTGCTGTTGACGAGGTAAATGTGGTAATAGAGACAGAAGATGGTTTTGAACTTACTTTTTTTAAAAAGGAAGTGGTAAAAGTGCATTCGGGTGAAATGACATTGCCTACTTATGAAGAGGTACATAAGAACCTTCAGGAAAAAGAAATTTTTAAGAAGCGATTAAAAAGGAAAAATATTAAAGTAAAAGAACGTCATTTACCTCCCATGGAAGTAGATTTGCATATAAATAAATTAGTTAAATCGACTAAGGGGTTGACTAATCACGATATGATTATCTTACAATTAGACACTGCAAAAGGACAGTTGGAGTTTGCTATTAATAAACGGATACCTAGAGTTGTTTTTATTCATGGTGTAGGAGAAGGGGTGCTTAAAGAAGAGCTTAAATACTTGTTTGGTAAATATGATAATGTGAGAATTTCTGATGGAGATTATAAAAAATACGGATTAGGAGCTATGGAGGTTTATATTGTACAAAACCCTAAATAGTTACTTATTAACGGTGAATTTATCGGCTCCCAAAATTAATGACTCTATGCGGTACGCAATACCCTCGCCTACTAGTGTGATATCTTTTAATATAATCGTTCGTGTATAAGTGATTTGAGTTACATTTTCAGTACTGTTTTCATACTTTATTTCGGCGATCCCCGTAGAGCTTATTAATTCTTGAGTTACTAAAATATTACTAGGTGGAATGCTTGTGCAAAAATAATCGCTTTTTTTTATACTACTGTTAAATTTTCTGTGTATAACAGAATTGGTAGTGCCATTTAATGGAATCTCGATGGAATTTAATGGAAGTGCTAATGGTTTTATAGGATCAAGCTCAAAAGTAGAATGGTCAAAATTAAGAAAGAATGTTTGATTGATAGTAGAATCAATTTTATAAAAAACATAGCTTTTACTTTTATAGGAACATTTTTGAAGTTCTGCTTCAAAATTAAGGTCATTATCGATAATATCGCCTTCGCTACAACTTAGTACAGCAAGGAATATTGGGATGAAAATAAGCGCTTTATTCATAATATATTTAAAACAAGAGGTAGTTTAATAAGATTATTTTTTGTCAGTTGTAACATTAATAGATACTTCTCTGGTGCCCAAATTGATATTATTCTCTTTAAACACCTCATTTTTGTTGTCAAAAATAATATCATTTATGTTGATTCTAGTTCTAAAAGTAGTATTTACAATATTTTTTAGAGTAGCTTTAGCTTTATCGTTTATTTGTTTAGAATTATTTTGAAGATAATTAGGTATTCCATTGCCATCATCGTCATCATCTCTAGGATTCTGATTATTGTTAATATCTTCTTTTACAGTAAGTATTCCATCATTGTCATCATCAGGATCCAAATAATCAGGAATCTTATCATTATCGGTGTCTCTAGGTTCATTATTGCCTGGTATAGAATTAGGTAATTCAAGACTAGTTAAGATATTATCGTTATCATCATCTTGGTCTTTGTAATTCGGGATACCATCTTTATCTGTATCATCATCATCTAAGTTTCCGTTTTTGTTAATATCTTCATCTTCAGCGGGTACACCATCATTATCATCTTCGTTGCTAATTTCAGTATTAATCTCGGCTATCCCTTTTATTGCAATAAGTTCTTCCGCAACCGTAATATTACTTGCAGGGATGTTGTTACAGTAATACTCATTAGTAATTTTAGAATTAACACGTCTATAGATAAAGGAATTCTCCTCCTTACTAATGTCAATCAAAATAGGGGTATTTGTAACTTTGGTATCAGAGTATAAGTCGCTAGTAAATTTAAGTGAAACGGTTTCAAGAATTGTTTCATTTATTTTGAAGAATATAAATTCTTTATTTTTCATATTAGTACATAGTTCTAATTTAGCCTTATCAAAATCAAAACCAGTCATTAATATGTCCCCATCATCACATGAATTACACGTTAAAAGAAATAAAATAAAATATATGGTTTTTTTCATGCTCCTGCTAATTAGTATAATTATTTAAAAAATGAACTAAGCAAAAAGGTTTTAAGCCGTTAATTCAATTCCTTGTAATAAGTATTATTAATTTTTAATTATAGTTTTTTAAAGACGGATATATTCTTTAAAAGTTTGATTTGTTTTTTCTTTTTAACAAACATTTGACAAAAGTAACAGAAAAGATTATAACGTATGGTGTAGAAAATAATTTTATTTGGGTTAGATTTGCGAACGAAAAATAAAGGAAAGATGGATATTGAGGATGATTATTTATTATATAAGTCCCTCTTTTTGTCTTATTTGTAAATAAAATAATTGATTTCATGCAAAAGGTTTATTTGGATAGTGCGGCAACAACTCAGTTAAGACCTGAGGTAGTTGAAAAAATGATTACAGTATTACATCAAGATTACGGCAACCCATCTTCTTCTCACGGATTTGGGCGTTCTGCAAAAAATCATATGGAACAGACGCGCAAGAATATTGCTAAATACCTTGGAGTTAAAGCTTCAGAAATTATTTTTACTTCTGGAGGAACGGAAGCAGATAATTTGGTTATAAACAGTTGTGTTAGAGATCTTGGAGTAAGACGTATTATTACTACCAAGATAGAACACCATGCTGTTTTACACACTGTTCAGGAGTTACAGACTCAGAAAGGAATTGATGTTGATTATGTCTCTGTTAAAGCAAATGGAGGAATTGATTATGACCACTTAGAATTGTTGTTAAAAGATTCTAATGATAAGAAAAAAAAGACTTTAGTTAGTTTGATGCATGTAAATAATGAAGTAGGTGTAATATTAGATGTAGAAAGAGTTGGGGAACTTTGTAAGAAATTTGATGCTTTATTTCATAGTGATATGGTGCAATCAATCGGTCATCTCGATGTAAACCTTGGAGCCCTAAATGTTGATTTCACAGCTGCAAGTGCTCATAAATTCCATGGTCCTAAAGGAGTAGGTTTTGCATTTATCCGTAAGAATTCTGGATTAAAGTCACTAATTTATGGAGGATCACAAGAAAAAGGTCTAAGAGGAGGTACAGAAGGAGTTCATAATATAGTTGGAATGGACGAAGCTTTACGATTGGTTTATGAAAATCTTGAAGAAGAAAAAGCTTATATTACTGACCTAAAAGAGTATTTTGTTAATCAGTTAAAAAACAAAATTGATGGGGTTAAATTCAATGCTAATTGTGATGATAAAAATCACTGTACATATACTTTAATAAATGCGTGTCTTCCTATATTTGATGAACGAGCAGGTATATTGTTGTTTCATTTAGATATTAATGGAATAGCTTGCTCCAAAGGAAGTGCTTGCCAAAGCGGAAGTAGCAAAGGGTCTCATGTACTAACAGAAATTCTGTCTGATGAAGATTTATCAATGCCTTCTTTACGGTTTTCTATTTCTAAATATAACACTAAAGAAGAAATTGATTATGTTATAGATGTTCTAAAAAAGTTTATAGAAGAATAATGACGCCATTTTTTCTTATGGATTTACTGCAATAAAATATTCTTTTTTCTATCTGTTTTCAGATAAAAATAAAACGTAGCACTGCTATGCTTGATTTTTCTCTATCGCAGATATAGAAAAATAAGGGATTTTCTTTTACAGTAAATTCATAAGAAAAATGATGTAATTTTGATTTTACCTTTCTTAAGAGTTTAATATAATATTGTTGCACGTGGTGGTTACAACTTTTAGTAAAACAAGTTTTAGAAAAGTTTAAAACATTTCTAAAATTTCATTCCTAATCTGATATTAAAAACACGTGGAGTTAAAAAGTTAGGGACAGAATATTGTCTACGGCTGTCGGCATCTCTTACAAATGTGTTCGTAATAGAGTTAAGGTTGCCAAAAAGATTGTAAATTTCGGCACCAATATTTAACTCTCTAAAAACATTAAGAAAATGTCCTTTTCTTAATCGTTTGTTTTTATCTACAATTATGAATGAGACACCTAGATCGGCTCTTCTATAATCGCGCAGTCTAGTCTGAAATTTGTATGGATCAGAATAATTAGGGGAGCCTCCAGGAACTCCTGTCTGATATAGAAGATTTAGGTACATTTTTAGATTAGGAATAGATGGTACATAATCTTGAAACAATAATCCAATCTTGATACGTTGATCAGTAGGTCGAAAGATGTAGCCTTTATTATCTATATTTTCTTCAGTTTTTAAATATCCAAGACTAATCCAACTTTCTGTTCCTGGAACAAATTCTCCATTAAGTCTTATGTCTAACCCTTGAGCAAAAGCTTTTGCATTATTTTTTGCCTGGTATCTGATTCTAACGTTTTCTATAGAATACGGATTGACATCAGTTAGTAGTTTATAATATAATTCTGTAGTTAAATTAAAAGGTCTTTCCCATAGTTTAAAACTATAATCATTGCCTAATACTAAATGAATCGATTGCTGAGCTTTAACTTGAGGTATTACTTTCCCTTCAGAACCTCTTAACTCTCTATAAAATGGAGGTTGATGATATAAGCCTCCTGAAATTCGAATTATCATTTCAGTTTGCCAATCAGGTTTAATTGCTATTTGTGCTCTAGGGCTAAATACAGTTTGCGATGCGGTAGAGATGTTATCGCCAGAAACTCTCCAACTTTGGTAACGCATCCCGATATTAGTCCATATTTCGTTTTTATTGGCATTAGGATTTAATATAACGCTATATTGTGCATATCCAGAAATACGATCAATTTGCACATTGTTTTTAGCACGAATACTTGAGAATGGAGTTATAGGGCTAGAGAAAGGTGTATAAGGTTGATCGTTTTTTATATCTAATATGATAGGTCTTAATGAGAAACCAGCCGAATCAATGATTTCATATTCTTGTATGCGATCTCTGATGTCTTCTGACGTGTATTTAATCCCCCAATCAAATTGGTGATCTTCATTATTATAAGAGCCTTTATGTTCTAAGTTAACTATTAATGCGTCTAAATCATTTCTAGCATGAGTAAGTTGGGAACCAATTCCTTTACTGAATTCAACTTTACCTATATCTTCATCACCAATGTCATTATTCACTGTTGCTAAGTGATAATCAGCAAAAATATCAAAATGCTCTTGTTCCTGAGTGTGATATCCTGAAGCAATAAGTTTTAAGGTTAAGTGGTCAGTTACTTTATATGTCCCTTTTAATGCTCCAAAATAGGTATAATATCTATCTTTTTCCTGACCTTCGTAGTAAATGACTACGGCTTTTGTGTCTTGTAACGTACCGAAGTTTGTTTGTCGAGTTAGAGGTTGATAGTCATAAATATTGGTAGAGAAATTACCCAAAAAGCCAAGTTCAAATTTGTTAGTGAAATTATAGGAAGTGAAGGTTTGAAGGTCTATAAATCTTGGGTTAAAATTGGTTTCAGTTTGCTTAGAATTTACGAATAAACTATTATCTCGATATCGAATACCAATGCTACTGGCTAGTTTCTTGTTTTTAGAAATATTGCTTGCAGAAATATTTCCACCAAGTAAACTAAGATCAATAGTAGTGCCTAATCGGGTTGGTCTTTTGTATGTTATATCTAATACAGAGGATAATTTATCTCCATATTTTGCCTGAAACCCACCCGATGAAAACTCTACGTTGCGTACTAAATCGGTGTTAACAAAACTAAGACCTTCTTGTTGACCAGATCTTATAAGAAATGGACGGTAGACTTCAATTTCATTAACGTAAACTAAATTTTCATCAAAATTTCCTCCTCTAACAGAGTATTGAGTACTTAATTCGTTATTAGAACTTACTCCAGGTAAACTTTTTAGCAATCCCTCTACACCTGCATTAGCAGACGGGGTAGTTCTAATTGTTTCGGGGTCTAGAGTTGTTATACCTTCTACTGTTTTACGTTCACGACCAGTGATTATAATCTCGCTAATTTGTTGAATATCCGTTTTTAGAACAGGATTGAATTCGTATTCTTGGTTTTCTGTTAGCAATATTTTAAATATGACATCTTTTAGCCCGATATATGATATAATAATTTGAACTTCTTGATTGGCAGGTATTGTTAACTCATACACTCCATTTTTGTTAGATTGAGCACCAGTCCCTTCATAAGATATATTTGCTCCAGATACAGGAGTTTTAGCTTCATTTAGTACGACACCTTTAATAGTGGCATTTTGAGCGAGAGAAATATAACTTGCTAAGACGAAACTAAAAAACAAAAAGAGGATTCGATTTTTCAAGAATTTATGATTTTAAGGTTTTTTAAAGAATGTTATTTCAAATGTAGTACTATTTCCTACGTTATCTAGCACTAAAAGTTTAAAATTATTTTCTGTTTCAGAACTAATATGGTCATTAAAATCATAGGTTAATATCCCAGTTTTATGTTCATATTCCATCAAGATAAACTTCCCATTTAATGTAGCGTAATAACTTTCAATTCCAGAATCAGAATCGCTAATTTTAATTTTTAAATGAGTTTCATTTGATATCCATTTTTTATTATCAACATTTATAGGAGTAACGATAGGGTTTTCTATATCTCTAAATAAAGAATATGTCCCAAAGTTTTTTGTTTTTGTCAAAAAACGGTTTCCTTTTTTTATAGTGTTGCAATAAAAAGGTTTTTTTTTGTCGTTTATTTCCCCAATATATAGTTTTTTTTTATCCTCTTCATTATAGTTAGATATATCAAACACCAAAGTCATCTTTTTGTGCAAAGGGATTTCGTCTTTATGTAGTTCGATAGTATCGCCATTTACTTTTATAGCAAGGTATGCGTTTTCGTACAAGCTACCTTTTGGTATAAAAACATCAAAAATACCTGATTTATAGGTGAAATTTTCATGATATGTTACATAATTAGGAGTTGTTGTTGTTGTTGTTGTTGTTGTTTGAGGTATAGAAATATCTTTTATTCTTTTACCTTCAATGGGTATTTCTATAATGGTAGTATTATCGTTATGATCCTTAATGTATATTTTTGTGATGTAGGATAAACTGTCTTTAACAGTAATTACGCCTTTATTGGTGTCGTTTTTATAGACAGAGAGCGGATTATTTTTTTCTATAAAAAGTTTACAAATTCTACTATTATTAGTTTTATAGTATTTATAGTCAATAAGCCTATTTACGTATCTGGTTTCTGAAAATGAAAATCGATCCATTTGTAGTTCAAAATTTTTAAGTCCATTAATTTTAGAATAAATAGAGTAGACACCGTTTTTATTTGGTGCTAGATTTAGTAAATCTACAGTAGATACACCTATCCCAATATCTCCAAATGCATTAACTTTCTCAGTTCTATATTTTCCTTTTTCAACAGGGATTAATCTGAGTTTTGTAAGTGATTGAATTCCGTTAATGTGAGTGCTATCACTTAAACTATATAGCCAAACACCATTAATAATAGGCTGTATTGTGTCTATTACTTTGATGCCAAAATTTAAAGGATTCATTGGTCTTGATTTTGAGTCTCGAATTTCAAAATGTAGATGTGGACCGCTACTTCCTCCAGTATTGCCACTATAGGCTATAATATCCCCTTGTTGTACGTTTAATTCTTTAGCTTTTGGAAAAAGCTCAATTTCATACGATTCTAGAGCGTACTGTCTCTTTTTTACATATTCTTCAATTTTTGGAGAAAATTTCTTTAAATGCGCATATACTGTAGTATATCCATTAGGATGAGATATATAAATTGCTTTTCCATAGCCATAATTAGAAATTTTGATCCTTTTTATAGTTCCAGTTGCTGCAGCAAATACATTTACTCCTTCTTTGCCTTGGGTTTTTAAATCTAATCCAGCATGAAAATGATTAGATCTTAATTCGCCAAAAGTTCCTGAAATAACTAGAGGTATATCAATTGGGTTAATGAAATGATTTTTGGGAATATCTTTTTGACTGTATCCAAATGATAAATTAAATAAACAAAGTATTAGAAATATTCGCATAGATTTTAAAAATATCTTGTAAAAGTATATATTTAAAATTTAAAAGTAAAGTGTGGTTGCGTATTGGACATAAGCACCTGTTTATCAATTTTTTGCGAGTACTATTTGTTTGGATGTAAAATTAGTTATATTTCTGTTGGGTTTTTTCGATTGGTATGTTAACTTTGTATATTGAAGTATTGCGTGAAATTATAATGAGTGATTTAATTGAAATTGTTGATTCTCTAGAGGATAGAATAAATAAGTTGCTTCATAAATATAATTTAATGAAACAGCTTAACGTGGATCTTAATGAAAAAGTTATGGGGTTAGAGGCGGATTTAGAGATTCAATCAAATCAATTAAAACATTGGGAGGAGAAGTATAGTGCATTAAAAAATGCAAACGCAATGCTAGGCAGTGATGAACACAAAAGGGAAACAAAGCTCAAAATAAACACCTTAATAAGAGAGATTGATATTTGTATAGCACAGCTCTCTGAATAAGCAACTTATGGCAGATAAGCTTAAAATCAAATTGACTGTTGCGGATCGGGTGTATCCATTGACGATTAATTCTGAACAAGAGGAGGGATTACGTAAAGCAGCGAAAAAGATTGAGGCTATGATTAAGCAATTTGAGCAAAGTTATGCAGTGAGAGATAAGCAAGATGTATTAGCTATGTGTGCTTTGCAGTTTGCTGCACAAGTGGAACAGAAAATAATAGATAAAGATGTTGATAAAGTCAATGTGGTAGATAAATTGCATAAATTGAATGATTTACTACATGATCATTTGTCATAACGTTCATTAAATAAAAGGTTACTGCCTGCACTAGTTATTATTTTGATAAACTCAACAAGAATTGATTAAAAAGGGTGAGTTTAAGTTGTAAAAGCGTGCCGTCTTTAGAGCGGATACTTGAGCAATTTGTTAGCCCTAAACCTGTTTTATAGAGTTTATACAAACTTAAAATACTAGTGCAGGCTTTTTTGTATATATGTATTTAAAGATTAATTAGGATTATGGGAGATATTGTATTTTTGATTATTGCGTCAATCGTTGGATTGATAATAGGTTTTGTTATAGCTAAAGTTCTAGAACGTAATAGCGCATCAGAAATTATTAAGAATGCAAAAAAGACTTCTGAGAGCATTATTAGAGAAGCAAAAATAGAAGGTGAAGTTGTAAAAAAAGACAAAATACTTCAGGCTAAAGAAAAGTTTATCGAATTAAAATCAGAACATGAAAAGGTTATATTAGCTAGGGATAGAAAAAATGCTGAAGCAGAAAAAAGAACTAGAGATAAAGAGTCTCAAGTTTCTAATGAGTTATCTAGAAATAAAAAACTGAATAGTCAGTTAGAGGAAAAGCTCAAAGAAAGTGAACAGCAGATTCATTATTACGAGAAAAAGCAAAATGAGCTAAACAAACTTCACAAAAGTCAGGTGCAGCAATTAGAGGTTATTTCTGGGCTATCAGCAGATGAGGCTAAAGAGCAGCTTATGGAGTCTCTAAAAGGGCAGGCTAGAGCAGATTCGATGTCGTTGATTCAGGAGACAATGGAAGAGGCTAAATTAACCGCACAGCAAGAGGCTAAAAAAATAATTATAAATACAATTCAGAGAATTGGAACAGAAGAAGCTGTAGAAAATTGTGTTTCTGTATTTAATATAGAAAGTGATGATGTAAAAGGACGTATTATAGGAAGGGAAGGTAGAAATATTAGAGCGATTGAGGCGGCTACTGGTGTAGAAATTATTGTTGATGATACTCCAGAAGCGATTATTTTATCTTGTTTTGATTCTGTAAGAAGAGAAGTGGCTCGATTGTCTTTGCATAAATTAGTAACAGATGGTAGAATTCACCCTGCTCGAATAGAAGAAATAGTTAAAAAAACTAGAAAGCAAATCGATGAAGAGATTATTGAAGTGGGTAAACGTACTGTAATAGATTTAGGAATTCATGGACTACATCCTGAATTGATAAAAACAGTTGGTAGAATGAAATATCGTTCGTCATATGGGCAGAATTTGTTACAACATTCTAGAGAGGTGGCTAAACTGTGTGGGGTTATGGCTGCTGAATTAGGGGTGAATCCTAAACTGGCTAAAAGAGCTGGATTATTGCATGATATAGGGAAAGTACCAGATACTGAAACAGAAGTTCCACATGCTATTTTAGGTATGCAATGGGCTGAAAAATATGGGGAGAAAGAAGAGGTTTGTAATGCGATAGGAGCTCACCACGATGAAATAGAGATGACAACATTGATATCTCCTATTGTGCAAGTGTGTGATGCTATAAGTGGGGCAAGACCTGGGGCGCGCAGACAGGTATTAGATTCTTATATTCAGAGATTAAAAGATTTAGAAGGTATTGCTTTTGGGTTTAGTGGAGTTAAAAAAGCATATGCGATACAAGCGGGTCGAGAATTAAGGGTAATTGTAGAGAGTGAAAAAGTTAATGATGAAAAGGCTTCTAGTCTTTCTTTTGAAATCTCTCAAAAAATTCAAACAGATATGACTTACCCAGGACAGGTTAAGGTGACGGTTATAAGAGAAACTAGAGCGGTTAATATCGCGAAATAAAATTTTGATTAAGGGTGGGTTAAAAAGAAAGAGGGGTTTTTTAAATAAGACTTCTCTTTTTTTTGTGGGAGATGATAAGGCTAGTGTATTATTTTTCTAGAGCTAAAATTTGTTTGAGTCAAAATGTTTTTTGTACTCCAGTATAATTTTGGTTTTCCACCTAAGAGCCATTTCCATACTGTTAAAATGCTTGAATTCTTTATTAAAAAAATTCTTTTCAATTTCGGTAAGGTTTTTTTGCAAAGGATTATCAGAGACAACACAGAATCCGATTAGGTTTGGTATCTTGGATGTTTCGAAATAAACTGTAGGGTTAATAGAATAAGAATGAATGCGATGTGTGATATAAACAAATACCTGATTTTCAAAATGTTTTTCAACTAAATCTAAAAGTGTTTTATTGTGTTCGGGAGATATAGTTACCCCTTCCTTCATTATAGCTTTAATATAGTCTGTATGGATTTCTATTAAGCATGAATTTAATATGTAAGTGGTGACAATCATTATTTGTGATGTGTTGGTTTTGCAAATATATGGTATATATCTAGCTGGATAGAAAATAATCTTAGTACATGACAAAAATACAAAGCATTGATTTTCAACAAATTACTTGCGATAATTCTTTTATAAATTATTGATTATCAGTATATTATAGGAGTATTCACAACCTGTAATTACGATGAAGAAAACCAATGCTTATTCTAAAAGTACTGAATTAAACGCAGTATTGTCCGACTTTTTTCAGGGAACAATTAACAAAGCTCGTTTACGATTAATTTCACATTTTATTTGTGCCTTGTGTAAGGTTCAAACAGTGACCTTCAGCAAACTTGCGAATGGATTTGATAGCACCTCTAAGGCTGAGTCATCATTAAGACGTATTCAGCGTTTCATATCAGGTTACACATTGGATAGAGATTTAATTGCCAAGTTATACCATTTACACATTGAATATACTGGAAAAGGCTTCTAGATATATTTGATAGCCTGTAATTGATTTAACTAATTGTCCTTCAATTTGTTCCAATAGACTATCTATTTTGGTTTCTAATATTTCTAAGGTGTCGTATATTTTCATAGCCGTTTTATCTTTCATCCATTGCCACACCTTTTCTGCAGGATTTAGTTCAGGGCAATATGGAGGAATTGGAAGTAGTACTATATTTTTAGGTAGTATAACATCTTTAGTAGAATGGAAAGCTGCATTATCTATAACAAGAATCTTAAGTTCATCCGGTTTATGTCTACTAAAATCTTGTAAATACTTCACAAATAACTCCTTACAAACCACATCGGTTGTCATACAAAAGCTCTCTCCTGTAATTGGAGAAAAACTTCCCCATAGCCATTTATATTGGTAACTGTGCTTATATTTACTAATGGGCTTTACTCCTTTTGCTGTAATTACTTTTTTTTGTTTAGTAATTAATCCGAACCGACTTTCATCTTCGAAATAAAGGTTTACCGTTGTTATGGTATCATTATCTAGCTTATTGTTAATTTGCTTAAGGGTCTGTTTTAAGTTTTTTTTAAAAAGTTCTTCTGCTTTTTCATCCTTCTTGTAGTGGGATTTTCGAGAAACCTTCAATTTAGATTTATGATTTCTTCTACAGTGGGAATATAGAGTGCTATAAACAACTTTTTCCTTCAAGTGTTCCGCTATCAAATGCTGGAGTTCAACATAAGATGTAATTGTAGTATGCTGGTATTTAAGGTTTTTAGAAATAAAAACAATAGCTTTTTCTGAAATCGTCCTAGTATTATTACCGCCACTATGAACGCTAAGAAAAGAAGAAAAACCTTCATTAGAATACCTTTTTAACCATTCGCGGATTGTTTTTTCTGTACGCCCTAATTTCTTGGCTATATCACTTTGAAATACGTATTTTCCTTCCTTGACATAAAGAAGTGTTTTTATACGATCTTTCTTTAAAATTCCTTTTGCTTTGGAATACTCTTGTGTTAGAAAATTTAAACTTTCGGTAATGGGAATTGCTATTTTCTTAGGCATCCATAAAGAAAATCATTATTCTAGTAAAAAAAAATAATAAATGGTATAAGATATTTTATCACAGTAAATTCATATGAGAAATGGTGTTATACTTCCATCAAAACAGGAAAGGTAGGTTTTTCTACTTTTCTGTTTTGAAAAAATTATGCACAATGCTCAAATCGAACTGTTGCATTTATTAGTTAAACTCAAAAGTTAATTAATACCATTTTTCTTATGAATTTATTGCAGTAAATTCATAAGAAAAATGGTATAATCAACCCTTAAAAAAACAATATTTTTAGGGGGTTGATTAATTATAGTTTTCTTCCTGCCAAGTTTGTAAGTAGTGTAACATATATAAGAACTGATATCGAACTTAACGGCATCAAAATAGCAGCAATTATTGGATCTAGTTGTCCTGTAGTTGCAAAATATAACCCAATTAGGTTGTATAAAAATGATAATATAAAACTAGATTTAATAATTTTTATAGTTTTTTTAGATACTTTTATATAGTTATAGATTTGATTAAATTTAGATGCATCTAAAATCGCATCACAAGCAGGTGAAAATACATTTACATTTTCTGATATTGATATTCCTACATCACTTTGTGCTAAAGCTCCTGCATCATTAAGACCATCACCGATCATGATTACTTTTTTGCCAGTTTGTTGTAATGATTCTATATAGTTTAGTTTATCCTCTGGCTTTTGATTAAAATATAGAAAAGTGTTTTTAGGTAATAGATGTTTTAAATATTCCTTTTCGCCTTCATTATCACCAGATAATACTGTTAATTGATATTCTTTAGATAGCGTATAAAATATTTTTTTTACACCTTCTCTATATTGATTACTAAAAATATATTGACCAGTATACTTATTATTAGTACTGATATGAACTGATGTGTTCAATGATGGTATAGCAGTTGTGTTCCCTACAAAATTGGCTGAACCTAACTTAATACTATCCCCATTTAATTTAGCCTCAATACCTTGTCCAATATATTCTTGATATGTGTCGATTGTTATGGTATCGTGTTCCGTTATTGTGTCATAAATAGCTCTGCATAGTGGGTGATTTGATGCTCGTAAAGTATTCTTTAATAATAATTCTTTTTTGCCAGTAAGTGGTATACCTTCATATTTTATTTTATTTTTTTTATGGGTGGTAATTGTGCCAGTTTTGTCAAAAATTATTGAATTACATTTGGTTAGCCGTTCAATAATATCTGCATTTTTGAGGTAGAATTTGTTTTTTCCAAAAACGCGAAGCATATTACCGAGTGCAAATGGTCTTGCTAAAGCGAGCGCGCAAGGACATGCAATTATTAATACAGCAGTAAAAACTTGTATTGCTTTAGAAATATCTACTACTATCCAATAAGAGGTTGCTAGTATAGCTATGCATAATATGGAAATCGTAAAATATCTACTTATGGTGTCTGTAAGGTTGGTGAAAGAGTCTTCTTTGTTGTAGTTAAATACATCATTATTCCATAATTGAGTTAGGTAACTTTGTTCAACAGAATTAATAGCCTCTACCTCAATTGCACCATAAAGTTGTTTACCACCTGCAAAAAGTTTATCTCCTGATTGTTTCGTAACACATTCACTTTCTCCTGTAACAAAACTATAGTCAATACGAGCATTACCCTCTATGAGTATACAGTCTACAGGTATTAATTCTTCATTTCTGATGTATAAACGATCTCCTTTTTGGATAGCGTATACTTGAATACTCTCTTCTTTTTTGTCGTTTTTATGTTTTCCATATAATATTTTGGTAACCGCAATAGGGAAGTAGGATTTATAATCCCGTTCGAATGATAAAAATGAATATGTTTTTTGTTGAAAAAATTTACCAAGTAACAAAAAGAAAACTAATCCAGTTAGACTATCAAAAAAACCAGTACCCCAGTCAAAAACAATTTCTAAAGTACTCCTGATAAATAAAACTAGTATTCCAAGTGCTATTGGTACATCAATATTTAATATATTAGACCTTAAGCCTTTAAAAGCAGATATAAAATATTCTTGTGCTGCATAAAAAACAACAGGTAATGAAAATGCAAACATCAACCATCGAAAAAGATATTTGTACTGCTCTAACCAGTACTCAGAGACTTCAAAATATTCTGGAAATGATAAAAACATTACGTTTCCAAAAGAAAAACCTGCTATCCCTAGCTTATAGATTAGGCTGTGGTTGATTTGTTTTTTTTTAGATGAATAATCTTCTAAGCTGATATAGGGTTCATATCCTATAGAATTTAACAATACCACTACTTCTTTGAGAGAAAAATGTGATGTGTTAAATGTAATGCGCACTGTTTTATTGGGGAAATTAACTTGTGATGTTTTTATTTCGGGTTGTAGTTTATGTAAATTTTCTAAAATCCATATACATGAACTACAATGCATATGTGGGATAGAGAGTGATATGATCTGTGTTTTATTATCATCAAAATCAATCAGTTTTTCAATTATAGAAGGGGTGTCGAGGTAGTCATATTTACCTTTAACTTCATTAGGAATTGCTCCTGGAGTAGATTGTAACTCGTAATAACTGGATAGATCATTGCTAGAAAAAATTTCGTATACGGTTTTGCAACCATTACAACAAAATACTTTTTGATCAAAAAGAGTTTTCGTTTTATTACATTCATTTCCACAGTGGTAACAAGTGGACTCCTTCATAGCTATTTATAATTTGCCACAAATTTGAAAAAAATAAGGTAAATATTCTATGATTAATGTCATTATATTTAGTTGAATACTAATAGAGGGTAAACTCTTAGGGTTTTTACTTAAAGAAATAGTACTATAGCAAAAAATATTAAAAACTAGCTGTTTATGTATATTTGATAAAGATCATAGTTTTTGACCTACCTTAAATCCGCAACAATATTAAACGAGTAATAATGGATTTTTTTATGGTTATTATTCTTTTGATTTTAAGTTTTGACGTGTTTAATCCTAGAAATTGGCATAATTAAGGGTTTGATTTATCAAAACTGGACTTCTATTTAACATGCCACGTCTGTTAAATCACATAGTTATATAACGTCAAAACGGTCTTGTGATAAAATATTTATTTTCAGTTATTTAACTTTACAGGTTAAATGCACTTATCCCTTTAAAATCAGTTGATTACATTTTTTATTTAAATTTTTAAATCAAAATAGGGCTTATCAGAGAATAATCTTAGCTTGTATTGTCTTGCTTCATAAATCCACTGCCCAGCAACGGTTATAAATTTAAAAACAAAACGTTTTAATCGAGAGGTAGGCTCTAGATCCTCAAATTTCTCTGATACAATATTTATGAAATACGTGTAGAAATTTTTAATCATTGCTGTAATTATCATAAAAGTACCGTTCTGATCTAAAAAGGAAAAAGGTAAGCGTTTCCAGCCAAAATCATTATTCATTACCATTAGTGTCCGATAAAAAAAGCTTAAGAAATTGATTTTTTTTTTGTATTTAGTTACATTAATCTCTAACCAAAAATTCAACTATGGGTAAAAGTGTTATTTTCTTCGGACAGCCGATATTCAGTCAAATGATAGGTTTGCTTAATAAGCGAAAAATAAATACATGTGCTTTATCACATAAATCAGACCATTATTGTAAACGATTTTCAACATTTCAACATCTAATTACAATGGTTTACGGGGTTAGCTCTGGATGTAACTCATTGCGTGAACTATGCGGAGGCATTGTAAGTTATGGTGATAAGATTTCGCATTGCAAGTTTGATTACTCTCCAAAAAGGAGCACCTTTTCTGATGCTAACAAAAGAAGAGACTGTATTGTCTTTGAATCTATTTATTCTGATTTAGTAAAGGAATATTTACCTGATTTATCGGACAGCCACAAGAAGTTAATTATCGACAAAAAAGTTTATGCAATAGATTCTACCACAATAGCTCTTTTTTAGCCAATTTTTGAATGTGTAGGGCGTAATCCAAATAACGGGAAACGCAAAGGAGGAATAAAAAGTCATCAAAAACTCGATATGCAGGCAGGAATACCCGTGAAAGTATATCATAGCAATGCTCGAGAGCACGATTCTTTATTCATACAAAAAGAAGGGGTAATGAATAAAGGAGAGGTGGCTCTATTTGATAAAGCATACAACAACTATGCGTTATTTGATAAATGGAATAATGATGAGATTTTCTTTGTTACCCGATTGAAAAACAATGCTAAAGAAACACTTTTAGAAGAATTTGATCTCCCAGAATCTAGACCAGATGTCGTTTTAAGAGATGCTAAAATCGCATTAAAGTACAAGGATGATAAAGGGTTGGAAAAACAAGTTGAATTACGATTAGTATCATTTTATCACGAAGAAAAAAACAAAGTTTATTACTTCCTTTCCAACCTTTTTGAGTTGCCAGCAGAACAAATAGCAATGCTTTATAAAAAAAGATGGGAGATAGAATTACTTTTCAAAAAGATAAAGCAAAACTTTCCATTATAGTACTTCTATGGAGATAATCAAAACGCAATACAGATACAGATTTGGTGTACACTTATTGCTTTGCTACTTATTACTGTTATGAAAAAACAGCTAACTAAATCGTGGAGTTTCTCCAATTTAGTTAGTTTGATGCAGAAACATCTTTTCAGTTATGTGAATTTTGTAGAGTTTTTCAATAATGTAGATTCTTTTGCTAAAGAATTTGTTAAAAATAAGGGCAATCCCGATGGTTCTCAAAGAAAATTTGAGTTTAAATAACACCAATAATAAAGGGGCTTACTTTTAGTGTTTAAAAACAGTAAAACGTTTTTATTGAGATAGAAGCCTATAATACCTTGTTTTTGAGTTTTATCGGACAACAATAATTCATTACATCAAAGACTTTCTCGATTTTGCCTCGTGGATTGTAATATTCAATTATCTCTTGCTCGCTGGAATCCCAATCATTTGTTAGGATGGTGCGGTATTTCATGTTGTCTTTTGTAAACAAATCCATTTGTGTTGAGTTCCCTTTCTCTCTCATTATTATTAATCGATATTTACGCTCTTGATGAAATTGCTTGAATGGTATTGAGGCAGGGCAAAAGCATTTAAAAATTCTATTAGGATAGTTTTTCTCTAACTTTTATTTTTGTTTAATTTCGTTATGTTTGTTTTTTTTGGTATTTAAAAACAAATGTCAAATTTACTAATTCATTTTTCGACTATGGAAGATCCTCGTAGAACAACAAAAGGAAATTTTCTACATTCCTTAACGGACATATTATTTTTAGTATTATCAGCTGTTATGAGTGGAGCAGATGACTGGGAAACAGTTATTCTTTTTGGAGAGAGTCAAATAACTTGGTTAAAAAAACACGGTTCATACAAAAATGGTATACCTTCTACAGATACCTTAAAGAGAGTGTTCTCTGCTATAGATTCAGAACAATTTAATACTTGTTTGATGAATTGGACAAATGAGATTTGTAACTTAACAAAAGGAGAGGTTATTGCTATAGATGGAAAGACGATTAAAGGAACTAAGGAAGATAATTTACCCCACATTGTTTCTGCATTTGCTTCAGAAAACAAGCTAGTTCTTGGACAAGTCAAAATAGAAAATAAAAGTAATGAGATTACAGCTATTCCTAAATTACTGAATTTACTTACCCTAGAAAACACTACGGTAACCATAGATGCTATGGGTTGCCAAACAGAAATAGCTAAAATGATTATAGATAAGGATGCAGACTATATATCAGCTGTTAAAGGAAACCAGAAGACACTGGAACAAGATATTTTAGATACTATTCGATTTGAAACCCCCAAGGAGATAAATATTCAAGAGGATTTAGATCATGGAAGAATTGAGAATCGTACTTGTTCGGTTTACTCCAACTTAACTCATCTCCAAAATAAAGATAAATGGGTGGGATTAAAAACAATCGTAAGAATTCAAACACAAGTAATACCATTTCTCATATGAATTTACTGTGATAAAATATCTTATACCATTTATTATTTTTTTTTACTAGAATAATGATTTTCTTTATGGATGCCTAAGAAAATAGCAATTCCCATTACCGAAAGTTTAAATTTTCTAACACAAGAGTATTCCAAAGCAAAAGGAATTTTAAAGAAAGATCGTATAAAAACACTTCTTTATGTCAAGGAAGGAAAATACGTATTTCAAAGTGATATAGCCAAGAAATTAGGGCGTACAGAAAAAACAATCCGCGAATGGTTAAAAAGGTATTCTAATGAAGGTTTTTCTTCTTTTCTTAGCGTTCATAGTGGCGGTAATAATACTAGGACGATTTCAGAAAAAGCTATTGTTTTTATTTCTAAAAACATTAAATACCAGCATACTACAATTACATCTTATGTTGAACTCCAGCATTTGATAGCGGAACACTTGAAGGAAAAAGTTGTTTATAGCACTCTATATTCCCACTGTAGAAGAAATCATAAATCTAAATTGAAGGTTTCTCGATAATCCCACTACAAGAAGGATGAAAAAGCAGAAGAACTTTTT
>CAVYIL010000057.1:0-27898 GCA_963768325.1 uncultured Flavobacteriaceae bacterium
CACTAATTTGGTAGTCGCATCTAACTGGAATCATGTCATGGGTTATTGTTTTCCAACTTCCATCGGATTGCCTATGAAATAGTTTTCCATTTACAGAAATATAATTATTAGCAATAGCAGTACTCTTATGGTTGGTTCCTATCATTTCATTTACGAATCCTTTAGCTATAGGCTCCAGTATTCCACTTGCCAATCCGATCATATTGGCAGCACTATTAATGGTTTCCAATGTTTCTGCTGCGGCTACTGCTTCTCCTAAACCTGGGATAACTGCCGTTACAATCATCACAATATCATTTATCAGCTCTACCGATAAATCTATGACTTCATTAATAAATTCGGGAGCACTAATCTGCTCTGTTGATGCTTTTGTTATCTCCTCCCACTTTCCTGTATTTGGATCATATTGATGAAATTTGGGCGTTTTAAATGTCTTATCCGTATTTTCAACTAAGGTCGAAACGACATCATGTAGAAAAGCCACTGGTATAATAAGGGGATTCAAAATCTTGGGTTACAAAATGATTATTCCCTGTATATCGAAAAGCATAGTTCACTCCATCATCGGGATCATTACTTGTATTGGATCCTACTAACAGACTGTGGGCTTTTCCTATTTTATTAATGACATCTCCTACGATAAAACTTTCTATTCCACTTTGTCCTGCTGCGGTATGTAAGTGTGTCAATTGGATGTTGTCATAGTTCTCATCCCAAACAATACCAAAAGTACTATTGATCTTTTTCATATCAGGAGTAAGACTACTAATTATATCTCCTACTACTGGTATATCCGTTTCTCCTATTAGATTTTCATCAATATTATCATAGGTCTGTAGTACAGCAAAACTGTTGCCTACTTCTAAATCAATCTTTGCATCTCTACCTAAAAAAAAGGAAAGTAAGGAAATATAATTAGGGTGCTCTTCAAATGCTTCGCCTAATACATCGGGTAGTCCAGGGATCTGATCGATAATAGGTTTCATCTTTTCTTTGGTAAAAAGTGCTTTCTTATTAAACTGTTCACTTTTACTATTCCAATTCATGTTCTCATCATGGTGGATCAAATTAATCTCTGCATTTATTCCATGGGAGTCTGTTATAACAGCTACTATCAAATTGTTTTTAACACGGATTGCGGATCGGTGATTCTGTTTTCCTACAGCTGTTTCTCCATTTTCTCCTATTAGAGCATCTAATGCGTTTTCTATGGCTTCTTTACCCGAAGTTGTTGTTATCCTAGCATTAAAATCGGTTCGTAATTGTTTGCTATAGGTACTCCAAATATGTCCGTCCCAACTGTATATGTATAGGAAATCCGTTACTTCATCCAATAGCGCTACAAAATTGTCTCCAGATTCAAAGGTGAAAAACTTACTGGTAAGGTTTGTCCCTTTTTCGTTTTTAGTCCATTCTCCTGGAATTAAATTGTTCTTTTTAACGATTGTAACCTTTGATCCTTCCCAAGAGGTTAAGGCAAAAAAGTGTTCCTGAAGTGTAATATGGTAGTCTTTTCGTGGATTGGCTGCTGCATCTTCATCTCTGGCTTGGTGTAATCTCTTTTGTCTATCTGTAAATTGGTTTTCTGATGCATTGATAATCTCATTGTCAAACACGGTAGGCAGTTGTACTTCTTTCTCTAATCCTGAAGCTACATCTAATGCTACATTTTTTATAGCTGTAGACTGACCTTTATACCAATCTTGTATGGCTTGACTAAATGCGCCACTTAGAGATGTCATCCCCTACCTTATACAATGTTTTTCCTGTTCCTTTCAGAAGATCTTCGAATCCAGTAAGCACTCCAAAAGCGGCTGGATAATCTTTTTCAATTGCTTTAAAAACATTCTCTTTTAATCCCTTTAAGACACCCTTACGGTATTGATCCTTGGCAAAATATCGATCATAAAAATAACCCTTAAACAATCCTATATCTTTTTCGAACCAACGGTCTCCGACCCATTGATAGACTTTTACATAACTCTGTCGTTGGGTCAAATCCTGTGATTCAAAAATAGCAACGACATAGTCCGATCCATAAAACAATTCAGGAGCACTCCATCTCGAATCCACATCAAAGGTATCATTATGTGGGTTATCTGGAAATGTGATTTCAATATCTGTTGCACTTCCTTCTATCTTTTGTTTTCCATATTGATAGGCGTAACTTACACCCTCTGGGAGCGTTTGCTGTTTTATTGCTGCATATAATGCTCCTGTAGAAGGGTTGTATAATTTAGTTTCTGCCTTGGTCAGTCCTGCATGAACTCCGTCTGAATCCTTTAATCCAAAATAGTCAAATAGGGTTGCTGGTTTATATTGACTGTCTTTAGAATCTAAATAGTTTATGGATGTTAATAATCGTTTTTGTAGTTCCGTGTTTTGATTTAAAAAATCAAAACCAAATCGCACTTTTTCTAGGCTATTTCCTTTTCTGTTTTTTAAATGTATCTCTGAAAGATACTTTGTCTCATATCGCTCTTGATACGCATCTTTATCATTAGATATATTCGGTTGTGCCTTTTTTTCTGTATGAGGATCATAATATTCATGTTCTTCTTTATTACCATAGATAAAATTAATGGTTTTTCCTCGTAAGCCTTTAACACTTGATAGATATGTAGCTTGAGTATGCTGTAATCCTGTTTCGCCTACTTGTTCTTCTTCTTGGTTGTAGAAAAACTTAACCTGCTCTCCGTATATATTTTCTATAGCGGATACATGGTATGAAATTGGTAATCGACTCTGATCCGTTGATACCATTGAGCTACCTATCCAATTTCCCCATCTCACATTATAGGATACTCCATTAGACACATGTTTGGTCAAAGAACCATCTCCATAAATATAAATATGACCATCTGGGTGATACACTCGCCATTGATCTGAAGCGATATGATGCTTGACCATCCAATCGGGTTGTTGAGCAATTCGATATTCTTTTTCGCCTGTATCCTTATTTTTAGATATAAATACTAATGGGTAGGTATTCCCTTTTGTATATAATAGATATTTATCATCAACTAGTGTACCTGTTTGCTGGGTTAATCGAATAATCTTGTCTTCGGGATATTCCCATCCAAGACCTAAAACACCTTGTTTTTGATCTCTATTCCAGATACTTGCTTTTTGAGATACTCCTTCACTATTGTATGTTAAACTAGATTGATAGCCTTCTACTGTAAATATAGGCTCTTGTAAAGAAACGTTTCCGGTTCCTAAATCTACTTGATCTATTGGAACAGAACCACTTTTTTCATCTGCTATCTGAGAGCGTGATAAAAAGGGAGTTTCGCCTGTAGTTATTACCATAACCATAGCATAGGTTGGAGAGATATTACTAAATAATAATAGAAAGGAAAGTAGAAATGCTACTGCCTTTGTGTGTGCTTTTTTGTTCATTTTTTATGTTGGTTTAATTAATAAAATAGTTTACTGTCTTTCTAAGTTAATATTGGTTTATAACCCAATGGTTTTTATGAAATAGTATAGACTGTCTTAAAGCTTAAGTAAAAATATATTAGAAGAAATAATGGTGTTATTGTTCTTATTACGCATGATACTATTGTCACATGGGTATTTAACAGTAATTAAAGATAAACTCTTAACAATAAAATATAAGATTAATTAATAAACGGGTTTTTAGGCTCTGTTGCAAAGTTTGGTTTTTGATAAAAAAATACAACCCCTTGTTTTTTAAAACACTATTAAACAGGATGTTACAAATAACAAAAAGTCAATAAATAGACTAAAATGAAAATTTGCAACAGAGCCATACATACTTCATACTATTATACAACTTTATCAGTAGGATTTAACATCATCCACAGTCTATCCTTCAGTTCCAATATACCTTGATTAGCTACGGATGAAATGAATAAATAGGGAACATTAAATTTTTTATCTAGCTCTTTTTTCAGTTCTGTTTTCAATTCATCATCTAACATATCAGACTTAGAAATCGCTATTAGTCGCTCCTTATCGAGTAAATCCGGATTATACCGACGTAATTCATCCAATAGTATATTATACTGTTCATAGATATCAGGAGCATCTGCTGGCACTAAAAACAACAAAGTAGAGTTACGCTCTATATGTCTTAAAAACCTATGACCAATTCCTTTTCCCTCAGCTGCTCCTTCTATTATTCCTGGAATATCCGCCATTACGAAAGTTTGAAAATCTCGATATTCTACGATCCCAAGATTGGGTTTCAAAGTAGTAAATTCATAATCCGCAATCTTAGGCTTTGCAGAGGTAACTACAGACAGTAAAGTAGATTTTCCTGCGTTTGGAAAACCTACCAAACCGACATCTGCTAATATTTTCAATTCTAATGTGATATCCATTTCCTGACCATCAACTCCTGGTTGTGCATAACGAGGAGTTTGATTTGTAGAGCTTCTAAAGTGCCAATTACCTTTACCTCCCATTCCACCTTCTGCAATAACGACTTCTTGCCCTATCTCAGTAACTTCTATCAAAATTTTTTGTGTTTCAGTATCCCTTATTACTGTTCCTAACGGAATATCGACATAGACATCCGCTCCATCTGCCCCACTACTTCTATTCTTGCTACCATGCTCCCCATGCTCAGCTCTAAAATGTCGTTTAAACTTAAGATGATATAATGTCCACATATTAGGATTAGCGCGAAATATTATATGACCACCTCGACCACCATCTCCTCCATCGGGTCCCCCTTTAGTAATAAATTTTTCTCTATGTAAATGCACAGAACCTTTACCTCCTTTTCCAGAAGATATATGTAATTTAACATAATCTACAAAATTCCCTTCGGTCATATTCCTTATCTTATAATCTCTTTATATTCTGAAATTTAATTATCTATATTCTAATAACAAACCTTATAGTTTGTTTACTACACTGCTCAATCGTTCGGTTATTTCTTCAATTTCTCCCACTCCATCTACTCCAAAATACTTATTTTGCTTTTGGTAATAGTTCTTTAAAATAGCTGTTTCATCATAATATACCTTGATACGATTACGTATTATATCCTCATTAGCATCATCCGGTCTACGTGATACCTTACCTCTTTCTAGTAAACGATGTACTAATACTTGATCATCCACTTCTAGAGCAACCATAGCACTTACACTAGAGTCTATAGAATCCAATATTGTAGTTAATGAATCTGCTTGCGCCACAGTTCTGGGAAAACCATCAAAAATAAACCCTTGTGCCTCTGTATTTTTATCAACCTCTGCTTTTAGCATTTTTATAGTGACCTCATCAGGTACTAATTCTCCTTTGCCTATATACGACTTTGCTAATAAGCCTAATTCTGTTTCGTTTTTTATATTATATCTAAAAATATCTCCCGTAGAAATATGTACTAGATTGTACTTTTGTTTTAACACTTCTGCCTGTGTTCCTTTTCCTGCCCCAGGAGGACCAAACAGTACTAAATTTGTCATTTTCTTTGATTTTAGTTGATAAACATCTGTTAGATTACGACCTAACCCGTTATAGTCTAGCCCGTATCCTACAATAAATCTATTTGGAATTTCGATTCCTATGTAGTCTATATTAATTTTTTTAGTGTATGCTTCTGCTTTAAAAAACAGAGTTGCAAACTTTACTTGTTTACATTTTTTTTCATACATCATTTTCTCTAATATTTCTAGAGTATTACCCGTATCTACAATATCTTCTAGAATTACAACTGTTCTATCTGATACTTCTTCACGCAAACCTATTAACTGTTTTACCTGATGGGTTGTTTCGGTTCCCTCATAAGAAGATAATTTTACAAAACTAACCTCGCAATCATGCTTAAATCGTTTTAATATTTCTGACACTACCATAAAAGCACCATTCATTACTCCTATAAATAAAGGATTTTTACCTGCAAGATCTTGATTTAATCTAAAGGCTATATTATCAATTGCCCCATTAATTTCTTCTTCGGTTATATAAGGTGTAAATTGTAAATCGTGTAGCGTAATCATAGTATTCAAAACTTATTTTTTGAAGATATTTTTCTTTCAAAAATGCAAATATAGTGAATACAAATAAGACTTATTACTGTTTAATAAGAGCATTAGTTGAGATAATTAAATAAATGATATTAAAGCTCAGTCATTTTTAAAATTTCATAATTTGCTCAACCTGATCTTTAAAAACCTTTCCATGACGCATATATTCGGGTGTATTTACCAATATATTAGCCGTATCCGTTAATGTGTTAGTACAACCAGTAAAGGTAGCTCCAACTCCATATATTGTATTACCTACTGTTAATTGTGCTGCTGGAATCGTTAAAACCAAATCAACACCTGCTCCTACTGCCGTTACTGGAGGAACTAATGGAGCACCTGATAATAACACTTCATAAGTAACTCCAGAATCTGCACCAGTGACGGTTATGGTAGCATCATAACCAAGAGTTATTGTGCTACCCGTTAGATTTTCTGTTATATCTGGTGGGTTTTGATTTGTTACCGTGACTGTAGAAGTATCATTTACTAAACATGGTGCTGTTGCTGTTACTGTATACGTATATACTCCAGCACCTGCTAGTGCAGGTGGCCACGACCCTGTAGCGTCTGGTGTGCCTCCTAATTGTGCAAATAATGGGTCACATAAAAAAGTTGGGGAGAATCCTTAAGTTTGCATAAAAAATGGAATGAATTTTTCAATAATTTCTTCAATTTTGCCAGAAGGACTATTAACTCATTTTGATATTGTTGATTTTAAAGAATTGGGCAATTTACAAACTAAGCAAGACTGTTTTTATATCTATTTAGATGAGAAAAACATAATCCCAAAAGAATATAGGTCTTTTGAATATGAGTCCAAAGGTTTTTATGACAGGAAACAAATACAAGACTTTCCCATAAGAGGTAAAGCAGTTTATTTATGTATAAGAAGGCGAAGGTGGCGTAATAAGGTCGACAAATCAAAAGAAGTAAAAAGTGATTATTCTATTATAGCTGAGGGTTCAAAATTAACCATTGAACTTTCAGATTTTTTAAAAGATACAGGTAGAGACTCGAGAAGATACAATAAGTAAAATATCTAGTTATTACGGTGTTAAAGCCAATTTGTTGCAACGCCATTATAAGAAAAAAATCAGTGGTTTTAAGGACTGGGAACAGTTAAGTCACTCCGAAGATTATTTAATTTATCCTGAAAACATTGGAGAACATTTAAGCATCGACGAAGTGAGTCTGTCTAAAGGAGAACTCTATACCTTTGTCACCAACAAAAATGGAAGAGGAAAGAAAAAAACATTAGTAGCCTCTATAAAGGGCACAAAAAGTCAAGATATTATTGGTGTTTTAAACAAAATTCCATTAGATAAAAGAAAATTGGTAAAGGAAATAACCCTTGATATGGCAAACAATATGCAATTGGCTTCAAAAATGTGTTTCCCTGAATGTTACTTGGTTACAGATCGTTTCCACGTTGTAAAACTAATAATGGAAGCCCTGCAACATTTAAGAATAAAATACAGGTGGGAGGAAATAGAAAAAGAGAATCAAGCAATCAAAATTGCAAAAGAACAAGGGTTAAAATACATTCCATTTAGTTTTGATAATGAGGATTCTCCCAAGCAATTATTAGCAAGAAGCCGTTATATTATTGCTAAAAAACCTAACCAATGGACAGAAAACCAAAAGATAAGAGCTGAATTATTATTTAAGAAGTATCCCCTTTTATATCAGGTATACAAGCACACCCTTGAGTTTAGAAACATATATGAAGAAACCTCTAGAGAAATAGCAAAAGAAAAAATAATAAACTGGATGCAAAAAATAAAGCTTCTAAATATGACAGTCTTTAATACCGTGGTTAACAGTTTAAATTATCACTTAGAAACTATTTTGAATTTCTTTATAAAAAGACATACAAATGCAAATGCAGAATCTTTTAACTCCAAGATAAAGTTGTTTAGAGCAAACTTAAGAGGGGTAGTTGATGTGAAATTTTTTCTCTTTAGAATGGAAAAACTTTTTGCCTAATCCCCAGAATATTTATGTGAGCCCTTTATAGTCTTTTCTATGATATTAATCATTTTATAGTAGAGACTATATGATCAATTTTGTGGCTAAATAAATTTTTAAACTACTTATAATGTTTTTAAAAAAAATAACTATCCTATTACTGATACATTTATCATTTCATTTCACTAATATATATGCACAATTATCTGTAGACGCAGATATAAGATCTCGATTTGAATATCGTCATGGGTATAGCAATCTGTTTCCAGACAAAGCAGAACCTGCTTTTTTTGTAGCGCAACGATCAAGAATGAATATTGGATATGACCAAGAAAAACTAAAAATCTATTTAAGTGTTCAGGATGTAAGTACTTGGGGAGACACACAACAATTAGCTATAAGTGATAATAATAATTCTTTTTCTCTTTTTCAGGCTTGGGGACAGCTATTTATGGATGAGAATTGGTCTTTTAAAGCAGGTAGGCAAACTATCAATTATGATGATCAACGTATTTTTGGTGAAGTGGATTGGACTATGCAGGGGCGTTTTCATGATGCTGCTCTTATAAAATATAAAAAAGAGACGTTTGTTGCTGACATAGGTTTTGCTTTTAGTCAGGAGGGGCAGCCTAAAGAAGGATCTGGATATAATATTCAGGGATCTTTCTCTTATAAGTCAATGCAATATGCTTATCTGAAAAAATCGTGGAACAATAGCTCAGCAAGTTTCTTATTTCTGAATACTGGTTTTCAGAAGTTTAAAAAGAGTGAAAATGATGAACTTGACAAACCAGATGGTGCTTATTACAGACAAACAGTAGGTTCTTATTTTACTTTTCCTTTAAAAAATGTAAATTTTTCTGGTAGTACGTATTATCAATTCGGAAAAGCGGATGCTTTAACGGACTTAAGTGCGTATCAAATTTCACTAGAGGGTACTTATAAAACAGGAAAAATACTTATGGGATTAGGTTTTGAGATGCTTAGTGGTACAGACCAAAATGGTGATAAAAAGAATAAATCGTTTTTTCCTCTATATGGTACAAATCATAAATTTAACGGATTCTTAGATTACTTCTATGTTGGTAACCACGGCAATAATGTAGGTCTTAATGATTTTCATGGAAAGGTAGTTTTAACAACAGGAGAAAAATCTAACCTATTAGTAAAAGCACTTTACCTAACTGCGAATGCGGATTTAAAAGATAATAAAGATAAATATTTGGGTACTGAGGTAGATGTAGTTTTTAATCAAAAACTAATGAAAAATGTAAAAATGAGTGTAGGATATTCTCATATGTTTGCTGCTGAAGGCATGAGCTTAATTAAAAATGGAAGACCTGATAATAATACTAATAACTGGGCTTGGGTACAATTAGTAATTAATCCAAACTTATTTAAAACTGATTTTCAAAAAGAAAAAGAATAGATAAGAAACCACTTCGATATTAAAAAAAGGCTTTGACTACTTGTTAAAGCCTTTTTTCTTTTTTACCCACCTATGGCAATCATACTACGATTGTTAGAATGAGAGTCGATTTTCTTGAATTTTTCTAATGTATCCATCCCACTACGGATTTTTAATTTAGAATCAATCATTTTTTTAATCACAGGAGTAATCGATTTACCTTCTCTAAGTGGTGTTAATAAATCAGATTCTTTAGCAGAAAATAAACAATTTTTTAATTGCCCATTAGCAGTTAATCGAATCCTATTACAACTGTCACAGAATGGATTGGTTACAGAGCTAATTATTGCAAATGCTCCTCTGTATCCCTTTATTTGATAATTCTTAGAAGTGTCATTTGGGTCGTCATTAAGTCGTATGATTTCTTCTTTTTTATAATTAGCACTAACTTGCTGGAGTATTTCGTCAAGAGATACTAACTTATCCATATTCCATTTATTACCATCAAAAGGCATAAACTCTATAAAACGAATTGTTATCGGATGATTTTTACTAAAATTGATAAAATCAATTATCTCATTATCATTAAATCCCTTCATTAGCACACAGTTCACTTTAACATGAAAGCCTTCTTTTACCAATAACAATATATTTTGATATACTTTTTCAAAATAATTTTTTCGGGTTAGGGATGTATTTTTTTGTGCATCAAGAGTGTCTAAACTAACATTTAACTTAACAATACCGCATTTCTTTAATTGGTCAATAAAACGATCCACAATTACGCATTAGTAGTCATCGTAATCTCTACGGGAAGCGATGCTAATTTTTCCATAATCTGCGCTACATCTTTTCGCACCAATGGCTCACCTCCTGTAAGACGTATTTTAGTAACCCCGTGGCTAACAAACTCCTTTGCTATAGTGTAAATCTCTTCATAGGTCATTATATGCTCCTTGGGAGATAATTGTATACCTTCTGCAGGCATACAATAGGTGCAACGCAGGTTACATCGCTCTGTTAGCGAAATACGAAGATAAGTATGGTTTCTGCCAAAGGTATCGGTTAATATGTTTTCATCTAGATTCATTAATCGTGTCTTGCTCCTTTTAATATTCGGAATATGTGTAATATCGATGGAAAAATAGCATCCATAGATTCTTTTGCTCCGTTAGTGGATCCAGGTAATGCCAATACTAATGAATTCTTTATAGTGCCTGCTACACTTCTAGAAAGCATAGAATATGGTGTTCTGTCTTGACCATATTTGCGTATAGCTTCTTCTATCCCTGGTATGTTGCGCTCTATTAATGGTTTCAAAGCCTCTGGTGTTACATCTCGTTGAGATAGCCCAGTCCCTCCTGTAAATAGGATTAAATCTGCCCCACTCTTTTGATAATTGATAGCCTTTTCTTGAATGCTCTCGATTTCATCTGGAATGATACATATAACCCATTATTTCCACCTCACAGGCTTCTAATTTGGCAATAATCGCTTTACCTGCTTTATCTTCTTTTTTTCCTTCAGAAATAGTATCAGAACACACAATTACAGCGGCTTTTAGATCTTTTCTAAATCTATCTTTAAAACTCGATTTACCTCCTTTTTTTTCTAAAAGTTTAATATGATGAATTTCTACTCCTTTATCAATTGGTTTCAGCATATCGTACATGTTTAATGCTACCACACTTGCCCCATGCATTGCTTCTACTTCGACACCTGTTTTATAAATGGTTTTTACTGTAATTAATACAGTTATTTCAAGACCATTTATTTCGTAATCAATTCCTGTGTACTCTATTGGCATAGGATGACAATCTGGTAAAATACCTGGTGTTTTCTTTACTCCCAGTAAACCAGCAGCTTTACTCATCTGAAAAACATCTCCTTTTGGGACTGTATTATTTTGTATCGATTCGATAGTTTCTGGCTTACTAACTCTTACAATTGCTTGTGCCGTTGCTGTTCGTAATGTATTACTCTTACTGGTGATGTCTACCATTATATTAACTATTTACTTTCCATTGATGAGACTTATCTTCTAATATTTCTTTTCCAAATACAGGAACATCTGTTTTAATAGCTTCGACAACATATTCAAGAGCTTCAAACACTACCTTCCTTCTAGGTGATGATACAAATACAAATAAGCAAATTTCGCCTGCTTTTACTGTTCCTAGACTATGATAAATATGCATACAGGTAAGATCAAATTTATCGAATGCAGCTTCTCGTATTTCATGAAACTTTTTGTTTGCCATTTCTTGATAAGCACTATATTCGATTGCGGTTACTTCCTGACCTTCAATCTTGTCTGCTCGTACTTGACCTAAAAAAATGTTATGCGCTCCAATACTTGTTTTGGCTTGGTGCTTGGCTATCGATTCTCCTATAAAATCTGAGCTAATTGCTCCTTGTCTGAATACGTTTTTATATTTCGTTTCCATAAACTTATTATGTGTATTATTATAATTGAGGTCATAAATTAACCTCTTTTTTTGTAACTATTCAGCCGTTTTTGTTAAATATTTCTAAGTATATGGCGTAAAAATCTTTGTTTTATTGATGATTTATAACCAAAACCCTGATTTTAGTGTCATTATTTTATTTTAAAGTTTACAAATTGCTAACTAAAGTAAAAACACAGTTTTTAACACGTTGAAAATAAATAAATTAACTGGGTGAATAGTTACCTTTTTTTAAGCTTCAATATAATCAACCTCCAGAAAAAGGAGGTAATAAAGCTATCTCTTCTCCTGTTAGTTTAATCATTTCAGAAATAATAATTTGGTTTTGTGCAATCTTAAAATTTTTATCTTTCAATTTTGGGTACTTAGCAAGTAATGTTCCCCGTAATCCACTTACACTTGTATCTGATAGCTGAACAATTTCTTGATTACACCCTGTAACTTCTGCTAACATCCCAAAATATTTAATGTTTACTTTCATTCTCTATTTCTTTTAATTCCTCTGGGGTATTTATATTTTTCACACATCTGTCCAATGATTTGTCTAAAATGATGATTTTAGTTTTGGATTGCTTTACCAAACTCATTACTCTCCTCTCATCTTGTTCTAATAACTCTAAACATTTGACTGCGCATTGTTTTTTATATAGCGCTACTAATGGTGTTGCTTTATCATTGCTTTGCAATAGAACAATATCTAGTTCGCGATGGACTTCTGCAATAAGTTTTTTTAATACTTTAGTCTGTATCAATGGAACATCACAACTTAAAACTAGATTATATTCGGTACTAGAGTAGTTTAATCCAGTGTACAAACCAGCAAGTGGTCCTGAATTTTCTACCAAATCACTAATTCTAGTGTGTTGATATTCATCGTAATTTTTATTATTACTTACGATAACTATTTCTTTTACTAATGGTTTTACAGCTTCGATTACATACTGTATAAAAGGCTTGCTATTCCACTTTACAAATCCTTTCTCACTACCCATTCGGCTGCTTTTTCCTCCTGCCAAAATAATTCCGGTAATATCTTTTTTATCTAGCATTAAACTTTTTTTAAAAAAGTAATTATAAACTTGGTAAGTTTCTATAATCACGGAATGTACCAATAGCGTTGTTTTCTGACAAATATAACGCTTTGATAATTAACCCTAAAATGATAACTGTCATACTTAAGGACATTAGGTTTATCTGAATTCTTTGGGATAGGCGTGAGTATTACTATTTTGAAAAAGCATTTAGATGTTTTAAAAGTAAAAAATAGAACACACTTCTATCAATGATTAACATGCTTTACTGTTGTGTATTATTTTATATAATAACTGTTAAAAAATATGTTTTGTATAGTTTTGTACACAGTGATGATAGTAGGATTGAAGTTTTGTTTTTTTATATTAATGACTTAAACAATAGTGTATTATGTGTTTTTTAGATCGTTTTTTGTCTTTCAGATTAAATTAGTAAGTATCTTCGTGTGTATATAATATTGTTAATTATTTTGTTAATTTTTAAAAGAATTCTTTTTTAAACAATTAGTAAACGTAGTGTTATGTATCTAATATATAGTTATTTAAACAAAAACACATGCTTTTTACTATGGCTTTACATCATGAATACTACTTAATTAACACTTGTATTTGTTTTTCATGTAAAAAGTAATATGTATTCGGATATTAACTTTTATAATGAATTATCCTTTCTTTATTTGTTAACATATTACTTATTTATTAACACACCTTAAATCCGCAAGACTAATTATAAAAAACTAAGTCAAAAACAGTAAGAGAAAGACTTCCCTTACTGTTTTGACATTATAAAAATATCACGTATTTTTAAGGTATCCACAAATTAAACAACCGTGACTATTTTTATGAAAGTAATAAAAAGTAACAAAACAATCACCCCTTTTGCAGGAATATCTTTTGTAAACGAGTCTTTCAAAGCATCAGGTATTGCAGACCTTATTGACTCAACCTTGGGTAACCGTGTAAAAACCATTGGTTATCAGTATAGTGATATCTTCAAAAGTTTAACCAGTGTGTTTATGAGTGGAGGCGATGTCATAGAGGATTTGAACACAAGTTTTGGAAAACACCTAAAAGACATTCCTCACAACAATGTTCCTAGTCCTACAACAGTAATCCGTGGTGTAAAAGAACTCACTGTGGCAAACACGACATTTACCTCAAAGAATGGTATTACTTATAATTTCAACATTAATACTGAAAATGAATCGATTAAACCTGAAGAGTTTGCTTTTGACCCAACAGCTAGAAGCAGGGGAATTATACGATTTTGATTACGATAACCAAATCATTAAAAACTCCAATTACGATGCAAAAACAACCGTAACTATTCACTTCCTTATTCATTAAATTTTGATCCATCATATTTAAAAAATAGCATTACCTTTCCCGTTTTTTAAACACTTATTACAAATAAATACTTCAACAATGAAAATTATGATTAAACAAAATTCAAAAAAACACTATTTAGTTATTCTGGTGTTATTATTCACATTTATAATACAAAATACATTTTCACAAACAGCATGGGGGAGTAATACAGGCACAAATTCTGATAATTATATCATAAATGATGATAAAAGTAATAATTTCAGTTCCCTTCGTTTGCAAACATCAAATAACAGAGCATGGACGATGGTAAACATGGGTAATTTATCATGGAACTATTCCCCTATTTCTGATTTTAACAATTTCGGAGTACAAAGAATGAAACTTAATTCTAATGGAACTCTAGGTCTAGTAACTGATCAACAAGGAGCGCCTCATATACAATTAAATGATGGATTTTCTATCTCAACAGTTTTTAAGAATAATACAGTGGTTTTTAGAAATATGAATGAACTTCGGTTTACAGATGAAAATGCGTGGGATTTTAATAAATGGGGTGGTCTGGTATATAAGTCAGCTGAAAAAAAATTAGTCATTGGAGGTGCAAAATCTTCCTATTTCACTCATGGTACTACTACTGCTCCTGAAGATATAGATGTGATTTTTGATGGAGTGAGAGGAGTTGGTATTGGAACTACCGACCCTGGAAATTATAAACTAGCTGTAGAAGGAACAATTGGTGCCAGAGGTATTGATGTAAAAGTTGGTGCATGGTCAGATTTTGTGTTTGAAAAAGATTATACCCTTAAATCTCTAGAAGAAGTAGCTATATTTATTGAAAAAAACAAACATTTACCAGATGTTCCTTCAGAAGCTGAAGTGCTAGAAAAAGGAATTGATCTAGCTAAAATGGATGCTATTCTTTTGCAAAAAATAGAAGAATTGACTTTATATATGATTGATCTCAAGAAAGAGAACGAAGAATTGAAAAAAGCCATTACCAAATTAAATTAATGGCTATTAGCTGAATATATAGAATATAGTCAATAAACTATTCGATATATGAATTCGATATAAAGTTACCAACCAAATAAATTATACAACAAAACCTTTTTTCTCTCCTCTAATAACCACTTTACCTAAGTGCACTAAGAGTGAGAGAAGGAGGGTGTATGCCTAAATCTATATCTATATCTATATAGGGTTCTTCCACAGATCCCCTATATGCTGACTGTGTAGTATATAAATATTGGAATGATAGTTTCTGGTTATTAAAAAAAAACATATGAAAAATAAAAAACTCTTTTGGATATTCATGCTACAGCTAATAGTATGTGCACATATCGCTATGGCACAATACCATCCTGATAAGGTGTATCCTATCCCGAATAATTACGGAAAGATAAATGAATCAGGGGTAAATTTGTTCACAGGAGATCTAAATCTAGAATTCCCCTTAGCTTCTATTTCTGGGAAAAACCTCAGTTATAGTCTAAGTGTCTCTTATAACAGCCGTTCGATGGCTATTTCAACTCCCGCAGACAACGCACTAGGAGGAAAAGGATGGAAACTGATGGATTATCCTAAAATCGTAAAAGAGGGCAATAAATACTTTTACCTTGATGGTCAGAAAGCTCAAATGTTGATGGCTGCAAATGGAGGTTCGCAATACTTAGTTGATGGTAGTGATTACCTGTTAAAGTTTACTAAAACTGGTATTTCTTGGAGTATCACTACAGAATCAGGTATACAATACCAATTGACAAATAAGTATACAGAAAATGGATACACTTTTTGGAGTATTGGTAAAATTGAAGACCCTAACTGGGGAGATAAAATAGATTTTAGCTACACACTTGGGCAGCTAAACAGTATCAATAATAGCCTGGGAGATAAAATACAATTGATATACAATGGAAAACACTTATCTCGAATTGATATTTATCACGATCAAAGTATTAATGACAAGGATGCCGTTTTAAGAGACAAGACATCCCTAAATTATAATGATCATGGAATCAGATCGATAGAGAGTCACCATAAAATTCATACGTCTCTTTTTAGCAAAACTACACCAGCATTAGAATTCGAATATAATACCAAAGGACGTATCCATAAAATTATCAGTCCATCTGGTGCCATACAGTCGTATAAATACTATACTGGTGCCAAGCACCCTGAACTATTAGGAGCAGTTATCCGATATAGTACAGATAACGGTTATCCAAATATTACTGATAAAGTTGATGGAGTAGCATATAATGCTGATAAGGATGCTATTTATTCTGCTATTTGGTATAAACTAGCTAATAGTAAGGCTGGAAGTGAAAACATTTTTAGACAATACAATACTGTTCGAGTATATCCTGGAGGATTTCGTACTAATGACCCAGAAAATTATAACAATTCTGATGCGAATCTAAAAGATCCTTTTGGTCATCAAACTTATTACTTTTTTAATGGTAATGGTACAAGTACATTAGATAACCTCCCTACTGATTATAATGGTTCTACTATTGTAAATAATCCATACTTAATAGGATATCTTTATCAGGCAGGGCAATATAGTGACCAATCTATATCAGAAAGCACTTCCAATAAAATAAGTTTAGACCAAAACATCTATAAAATTCAAAATTATAGACAAGGAACAGCTTCTATAGAGTTCCCTCTATTGGATAAAAACATCACTAGTCGTGATGGTGTGGATGCTCTTACAACTCAATATGAGTATTATGAACAAGACGATTATTACCTGCCCAAGTCTATAATTAATTCTCGTTTAAATCCAAAAAAAAATGATCCAGATTACAAGGAATATGAAAAAGTTAGTAATCGTTATGCCTTTCAGGATTACCCTTTCCTTAGAAATAATCATATTCTACACCCCTTAAGCCGATCTTATACAGAAGTGGCTGCTTATTCTAATATTGTAGCATCTACTGACAATAGTCTTAGTTGGAAAGTGACTAACGCTCAACTAACCTTATGGAAAGATTGGACAAATACTAAAGGGGGATGGTCTTCATATAGAAATTATATCTTAAAAAAAGAACTTACAACTAATCGATTTCCAGTAAACCTTTCCAGCCCCATTGACCCTTCTTACTGGTTACAAACAGACGAAGTACTAAAACGTAACACTAACGGGTTAACAACAGTAATTAAAGATGTAGATCAGTTAAAAAGCTCTATAATCTTCGATGATAAAAATAATATACATCCCGTAGCTAGTTTTAGCAATTCTGATGTTACTAACTACGAAGCTTCTTATTACGGGTTTGAGGAGTACGAATCCAATAGAAATTGGGTATTATCCGAAGGGGTTTTTAATAAAGAAGATGCTCATACAGGAGAACATTCCTATTTAAGTACCGGTACTGTAAGTGTTAGATCACAAAATTATAACCCCAAAGAGGAAGTTAGTTATTTATTTGGCGCATTTATAAAAAATAAAGGGAATGGAGTTGGTGTACTAGGCTTTAAAGCAGGAGAAGGATGGGCAGCAATGAAAAACATTCCAGTAAACGCATTAGAATGGCAATACATTTCGGTAGTCATTTCTGCTTCTTTACATAATATACCTACCATTGAGTGTGAAAATTGTCTGATAGATGACATTCGTTTTCATCCAGTTGATGCCTCTTTTTCTGCAACTGTATATAAGGATACTAAAGTAGAAGATGACGATCTAACTGTAAATAAATCAGGAACGTACAAAGCTAATTATGCAATTAATGTAGCTCCAAATTTCACCCTATCTCCTGGAAAAAATTTACAGTTAAGTGCAGGCGAAAAAATTAGTTTTGGGGTAAACACTTCTATCAAGGTGGGAGCAACAGCAAGTATAAAAATAGGAGATTATGCTACTGATATGGATGAACCAATTGCAAGTTTAGGAGCTAATGGAGAAACATATAGACAAGTCTATAATAGTTTTAATACTCCTATTGCTACGGTAGGTCCTAATGATGAGTTACGAAATCTAAATATTAGTTATAATTCTCGAGAGGGTATTGACATTTTTAGCGATAGTGACCCTAATGATTTACATTTTGATATGAATTACCCCAATATGGGGTTGGAATTAACCGCAAGAAAAAAAGGATCGTGGGAAGGTTTTGAATTTAAAGATCATCATATTTTTAATGCACTACATCAGATGTCCATTGTAGATGGTCGATTAATAACAGACAATTATACTTCTGGTAATGCATTTGCTGCTTTAGATAATTATATAGATTCACCTGATTATGCTATCTATACAGATGTTTATCCAAATAACATGGCAGATAATTCGCCAATGGGTATAAGAGTTTATTATAGTAAGGGCTATATTGAATTAGGTATTAATAGAAATCAAATATCCCTAAATGTAGGTGACTCAGATGTGAAATCGAAAACTATTAAGAATTTACCAGATCATCTTAATTTATTATTGGTAGTGATGGACGGTAAGCATCTGTTTGCATATGCCAACGGTCGTTTTTTGTTCGATCATATTATGACTGAAAACCTTCTAGGATCTGCCATTCATCTTTACTCTTATAATCCTGGAGGTGCTTTTGATAATTTTATGGTATTGGAAGATCCTACGGTGGGTAAAAACACCTACGATGCTCTGGGCCAGCACAAACAATCTCTGTTCAAACACGAACCCGATGAACTTTTTGTTACGGAAACAATGTATGGAGATTATCTAAATTTACCTATGGCTGCCACACGTGGTACCCATATAAATACTGCTGGGACTAATAAAGGGTTGTCCTATCGTAATGATTTTGCAGAGCTGTCCATTAATAGCAATGGTTCTCCTTCGGTAACAGGAAAAGTAAAAGACGCCCATGGATTTGACACGCCCTTTACAGTAAGTCGTACATATGATGACGACCCTAGTCTAAGAGCTGATCGTAGTGGTTCGGCTGGAGCTTTTACAGCTGGAAAAACGCATAGTATTGATAATAGTTATGGGGCTAACCATCAGAATAATGCTTTTGGTTTTTACAAAGATAAGTTGGGAGAAACCACGCAGCAATCACCCTATACAGAAAATGAAAATAGTATAGAAAAAACTTATTCGGGTGCTAATACAGGAGCAGTGTTTGGTAGTATGCATAAGGATCTGGTTACAGATAAAACTATCCAGCAACAACTCACTTATGATGAGAATATGCAAGTCAAAAAACACTATCAGCCTAATTATTTTTCAGATAAAGCTAATGGTCGTGAAGGGTATTATAGTGAAACAGCTTATAATTTCTTTGGTAATATCACTTTTAATAGGAATCCTGATTATGGTATCGTACAGAATGCATATGGATCTACGCAACGTTTTCGAGCTCGTTTAGATGCTAATGGTGTAGAAGCTGCAACTCCTTACCTACTTTATTGGAAATATGATGTACTAGGTAGAATCATTGAAAATGGGATTTATGAAGATACAAATATAAATAAACTGGTAAGTACAGGAACAACAAATACCGTAACAGTTCCTGGAAAGATAACCGTTAAGGAAGGTACTTATTCTAATTTGATACTAAGAGCAGGTGTTAGCATCAGTTTTGAGGTAGGAACAAAAATTCCTATAGGCAGTACAGTAAGTGCTATATTAGTAAAAGATGCCTTGCAAGAGCACTTGGGAGCTAATCTAAACAACTCAGAATGGCCACAGACTAGTGACATTAAAAGAAAAGTAAAAACTAGTTATACATATGATTCGGATCCGAATCCAACAAACAAAGATAATAAATCCTTAGGTCGACTGGTTGTTATAACCAACAACGATAATGTTGGTCAATCTCAGCAAACAGTTACACAAAATTATGTGTATGATCTACAAGGGAATATTATAGAGGTAAAACGACAAATTGATCAGGAAAATCCAGTATCCGTAAATTACAATTATAATCTATTAGGTGATATAAAAACTATTAGTAATTCTGGATATAATGTTTCTTATGGTTATGACCGATTAGGGCGAGTAAAGAATATAGGTAATGATAGTGATCCAGATTTTTTTGCTGCTTATCAATATGATAACGATACTTTTACAGAAACTCTTGGTAATGGTGTTGTAGGTACGTTTACCTATAATAACGAAGGTCTAACGGGTGTTATTCAGTATAAATTTGGTTCCAAAACCTTATTTCGGGAAAGCTTGTATTATACACATCGCAAAAACGGAGAATCTGGTTATTATAATGGTAATATTGCAAGCGCAGATTATAATATTGACGGCTCTGATGATTATAACTATGAATATACCTACGATGCTTTTGACCGCTTAAAAGAGGCAAAAGGAACTTATACTTCTGGTGTTCACTTACCTGATAAATCAATCAATTATGATGTAAATGGAAATATTGAATTGGTTAATAGTACCCAAAATCCTGGTGCTTATAATTATGTTTCTGGTACCAATCGAATCGCTAATATTGATACTGATAAATTTAAATATGATAGCTCTGGTAATGTTACAGGTTATGAGAAGTTTAATATCAGTAATATTACATATGATCCTGTTAGTAATCTTAGTACGCATATTGTTAAAAACGAACAGACCACAAAATTTCGTTACAATGGAAATAACCAACGAGTTCGTAAACAAAATGGAGTTAATAAGGTAACCTATTTACATGGACTTAATAGTTATCCAATCCTAGAATTAACTGAAAAAAATGAGAGAAGAACATTTCAAGCATACATATATGGTCCAACGGGAAATATTGCCATTGTGCAAGACGATGGTGCTAATAATGTTTATTATCCGCTGAAAGACCATTTGGGTTCAACACGAGTATTAACCAATTCCGAAGGAGGTAATGTAGGATATTTTAACTATAGTCCTTTTGGTGAAACCCTAAATAGTACTATTAGTCCACCAATAAAACTACGTTATCGGTATACTGGTCAGGAATATGATGCAGAAACTAATTTATATAACTATCGCGCAAGATTATACGATCCTGCGATAGGCAGATTTTATGCTCCAGATCCATCAGGACAACAAAACAGTTCTTATGCATACGTTGGTAATAACCCAATATCTCTTACGGATCCTACAGGGGAGTGGTTTGGTCTTGATGATTTATTTGCAACTGCTATAGGAGCGTTTGTTGGTGTGACAGTAGAGTTGGTTAGTGAAGCAGTGAGTGGTGATGGTATTAGTTTTTCTAAATTAGGAGTAGCAGCAGTAGCAGGGGCAGCAGCTGGAGAAACAACTCTTTATGCAGGGCCTATAGCAGGCGGAGCGGTTGGCGGAGCGCTGAATAAATTTGGAGATAATCTGGTTGATGGTAATGATGCATTAGACGGAGTGGCTACAGCTGGTATTATAGGAGGAGTAACTGCTGGTATAATGGGGAAAGCAGGAAAAGTAATTTCCAGATCTGCTGCTGGAAGAAAAATGGGTGGATTAGCACGATCTGCAGGTCGAAAAATATCGAAGTTGTTTAAAAGTGGCTGTGGTTGCTTTACTGAAGGAACCTTGGTTAAAACCGAAAATGGTTTTAAGACCATACAAAATATTAAGATAGGTGATAAAGTATGGTCTTATAATGAAACCACCAAAGAAAAAGAACTAAGAAAAGTTACCAATACCTTTGTATTACAACGAGAGTCTACATACACCTTGTCTTTTGGTGGTAAAAATGTAGAAGCCAGTTCAGATCATCCTTTCTATACTGGTACTCGATGGGTGGAAACAGCTTCATTACACATTGGCGATTCTATTCAATTGTTTACAGGACAAAAAACAGTTATAGATTCTATTGATTTTACCGCAGGATACACAGATGTTTATAATTTCGAAGTTGAAGATTTTCATAACTACTATGTGGGGAAGGAAGGGATGTTGGTACATAATGTAAAAGCTAGCTGTCTTGCAGAAAGAGGCGTGAATAGACCTTCTTGGATAGGAGGTCATAAGGGAACTAGAAGTGTTCTTGCAGTTATTCAAAAGGCAGGAAATAAAATAAAAAGCGCTGTTAGTAATTTTAAAGGAGGATTGACTCAAACTTATAGTTATATAAGTAAAAACGGAAATCTAAAAACTAGAAATATATGGGATATTGATCATAAGATTCCATATCGTTTCTTGCTTAAGGCGGCAGAAAAAACTAAAAAAGTAATTACTTGGAGCCAAATGAGAATAATAAGTAATCATAGATCAAACTTAGAGATTAATGACCGCAACTGAAAATGTAAGCCATGGTTCTGAACCATCTGATGCCGTTGGTATGGCTGGTGCAAAAAAAATTTTTAAAGATTTGGGGTTTTGGAAGTAATAGCTACTAAATTTATTACGAATTTTTTGAGACATAAATTCTATATCTGAATTATAAAAAACAACCATTAGAAGCTACCGTCTGGACACAAATATTTGTTTATATTTGACCTAAAATGCAGACTAGACATTTTGTAAACATAAAAGATAAACGATTATTGAATAGAGGTAATTCTATTCTAAATCGTTTATTTTTTAATAGTATTCATAGTATACAACAACTAGCAAATAGTGATTCCGAAGCAAAGGCAATGTATCGTTTTCTACAAAATGATAATGTTAAGGAAACAGATATTATCAAGAATATGTCATTAAATTGTGTGAATAGTGTTGGTAATAAATCCGTTTTATGTATACAAGATAGCAGTGAGATTAATTTATATAACCACAGAAATAGATTAAAAAAAGACCAGTACATTGGACTGACCAACGCTTCATTTGGAGGATTAGGTTTTTTTATACACCCTAGTTTTGTTATGGATTCAGAAACTTTAATGCCTTATGGGTTTTCAGATATACATGTTTGGAATAGAAGTCTAACAAAGAGAGAAAAACGTAATAGATTACTTCCTATTGAAGAAAGAGAATCTTATAAATGGATAAGTTCTTCTTTAAAGACTAAAAAGGTTTTAAATCAAGCCCAAGAGATTATAATTATTCAAGATAGAGAAGGAGATATTTATGAACAATTTTGTACTGTTCCAGATAGTAGAACTCATTTATTGATTAGAGCAAAATCAAACCGAGTTATTGATAAGGAAGATAAACTTTTTGAATATATCTCTGGTCAACCATTACAGGGTCTATATTCCATTGAATTAGAAGGAGACAGAAGAAGAAACATCAAAAAAAGAACAGCAACTATAGAGGTTCGTTTCTCACAAGTTGTTATTAATAGTACTACACATACTGCTAAACACCTTCCGAAAAAAGTAGCTCTTTATGCTATTGAGGCAAAAGAAATTGGAGATAATATTGAAAATCCAATACATTGGAGGCTTTTAACAACCAAAAAGGTAGAGGATTTACATACAGCATTTCTCTGTATAGAATGGTACACCTGTCGTTGGATTATTGAAGAAATATTTAGAGCTTTAAAAAAAGGAGGCTTCAATATAGAAGCCAGTGAACTATCGCAAGGTAAAGCTATAAGAAAACTTTGTTTAATGATGTTGGAAACTATTATTAAACTCTTTATTATGCAAATAGCTTACGCTTCGGAAGAGGAAACAGAACCTAAGAGTTGTTTTTCAGAAGAGGAAATAGAATGCTTAGAAACTCAAATGAAAGAGCTAGAAGGTAGGACAGAAAAATTAAAAAACCCATATAAAACTTCTGATTTGAAACGATATATATGGGCTATTGCTAGAATAGGTGGTTGGAAAGGGTATTTATCCCAAAGGAAACCTGGTATTACAACTTTTTGGATTGGATTACAAAAATTCACCGCAATTATGCAAGGATGGAGGCTATTTAGAGATGTGTCCAGACGGTAGCATTAGAAGGGGGATATAAGCTAAAATATCTCCCTTTTTAATTTCCTTTCAAAACTCAATATCAAACAATCCTGTTTTACATAAAGTAAATTATTAAACAAATTAGTTTACTGATAATATGGGTGTTGCGTTTTTTCGTTTCCCAAAAACTTCAAAAATTAACCGAAATCTTACAGTTTTTTAGCTTTTAGCCCATTTTAGCTTACAAATTAAAACCGCCTTTTTTACACTTCTCTATTGCTCTTTTTTGTAAGTTTACACTTCGTTAGAGTAGAAGATATCCTATTAGGAACTTCATTATACATTAAGAATAGCGTGTTTTTCATTAGGGTTAACGATAACACGCTATTTTACATTTTGGGGGCAATTAGCAAAAATGCCCTACAGGAAATTATATCTTTTATATTTTTATTTATTGTTTCCCCATTTTTCAATAAATTCGATTGTAGGTTTTTCTACATTTGTACACATATACTCTTTCTCAATAAATAGACACTTACTTATCAATTTTTCAATTATGTCTCCAATAGCAAAATCAACAGAAACTAAAATTTTTATTAGAACATAATTTCCATTGTTTTCAACATCTTCAAATTCAGAATCATTTTGTTTACAGATATTCCGTAACTCATTAATGATTAATGATTCTCTGTCTTTTTCAATGTTTTCTTCTGACTTCAAAACAAAATAATATCTCAATTTATTGCCTTTTCCTCCTAATCCTGAAGAAACAAACCCTATTGATTCATCAGACAGGTGGTTTTCTAAGTTTAATCTTGCAAATTTTAATGCAACAAAACAGAAACTTAAAATTTCAACATTTCCACTTTTAATTATCTCTTCTATTTTTCGATAACTTCTTACATCTCCAATTTTAGATAAACATGTCAATAATTCTTTAATTTCTCTAGATGATTTTAAATCTTTCCAACAGTTTTGACTTTGTAGAATTTTTGTTACATTTCTATTACCCATCTCCTCAATGAATTCATAATATTCATCAACCACATTCATTTTAATTTCATTCTCAATCACACGGAATTCATTAGGTATAGATTCAAGTAAATTCTTTATTTCATTTTTGTCCTTTTCGTTCATTACTTTGTTTTATTATTAAATTTTATATCGTTGATATTTTCTATTTTCAGAGGCACGGTAATTATGAATTTCATGAAAAATGTTTAGTTTATGTTTTTTCTGTTTTCTTTAAAATGAAGTCGTTTAAACTTTTATAGAGATAAAATAAAAGGGTTGCTGATATTTGCGTTTCATACGTAAATCAATATAAAACAACCCTTTATGTACAGTGTACTAGACAAAGATATGATAGAATTAGAGATTGTACCCTATTTATGGCTCACATAAATATTCTGGGGATTAGGCAAAAAGTTTTTCCATTCTAAAGAGAAAAAATTTCACATCAACTACCCCTCTTAAGTTTGCTCTAAACAACTTTATCTTGGAGTTAAAAGATTCTGCATTTGCATTTGTATGTCTTTTTATAAAGAAATTCAAAATAGTTTCTAAGTGATAATTTAAACTGTTAACCACGGTATTAAAGACTGTCATATTTAGAAGCTTTATTTTTTGCATCCAGTTTATTATTTTTTCTTTTGCTATTTCTCTAGAGGTTTCTTCATATATGTTTCTAAACTCAAGGGTGTGCTTGTATACCTGATATAAAAGGGGATAATTCTTAAATAATAATTCAGCTCTTATCTTTTGGTTTTCTGTCCATTGGTTAGGTTTTTTAGCAATAATATAACGGCTTCTTGCTAATAATTGCTTGGGAGAATCCTCATTATCAAAACTAAATGGAATGTATTTTAACCCTTGTTCTTTTGCAATTTTGATTGCTTGATTCTCTTTTTCTATTTCCTCCCACCTGTATTTTATTCTTAAATGTTGCAGGGCTTCCATTATTAGTTTTACAACGTGGAAACGATCTGTAACCAAGTAATACCATTTTTCTTATGAATTTACTGTAAAAGAAAATGCCTTATTTTTTAATATATGCGATAGAGAAAAATCAAGCATAGCAGCGCTACGGTTTATTTTTATCTGGAAGCAGATAGGAAAAAAGAATGTTTTATTGCAGTAAATTCATAAGAAAAATGGTATAACATTCAGGGAAACACATTTTTGAAGCCAATTGCATATTGTTTGCCATATCAAGGGTTATTTCCTTTACCAATTTTCTTTTATCTAATGGAATTTTGTTTAAAACACCAATAATATCTTGACTTTTTGTGCCCTTTATAGAGGCTACTAATGTTTTTTTCTTTCCTCTTCCATTTTTGTTGGTGACAAAGGTATAGAGTTCTCCTTTAGACAGACTCACTTCGTCGATGCTTAAATGTTCTCCAATGTTTTCAGGATAAATTAAATAATCTTCGGAGTGACTTAACTGTTCCCAGTCCTTAAAACCACTGATTTTTTTCTTATAATGGCGTTGCAACAAATTGGCTTTAACACCGTAATAACTAGATATTTTACTTATTGTATCTTCTCAAGTCTCTACCTGTATCTTTTAAAAAATCTGAAAGTTCAATGGTTAATTTTGAACCCTCAGCTATAATAGAATAATCACTTTTTACTTCTTTTGATTTGTCGACCTTATTACGCCACCTTCGCCTTCTTATACATAAATAAACTGCTTTACCTCTTATGGGAAAGTCTTGTATTTGTTTCCTGTCATAAAAACCTTTGGACTCATATTCAAAAGACCTATATTCTTTGGGGATTATGTTTTTCTCATCTAAATAGATATAAAAACAGTCTTGCTTAGTTTGTAAATTGCCCAATTCTTTAAAATCAACAATATCAAAATGAGTTAATAGTCCTTCTGGAAAAATTGAAGAAATTATTGAAAAATTCATTCCATTTTTTATGCAAACTTAAGGATTCTCCCCAACTTTTTTATGTGACCCCTATTTATCAACAAGAAAAAGAGGATTTTCACCAACCGTTCCTTTAGCAGAGATTATCAATGCTATTCTTTACAAGCTAAAAACAGGTGTTCAATGGAGGTTATTACCAGTAAAAGCTTTGTTTGAAACTCAAGTTTTAAGCTGGCAATCCGTATATTATCATTATAGGAAATGGTGTGTTAGCGAAGCTTTAGAGAACTGTTGGATTGAGTTTCTTAAAAGACATAAATCTAGTTTTGATCTTTCTAGTGTAGACCTTGACGGAAGTCATACACCTGCCATTCGAGGAGGAACTAGTGTGGGATATCAAGGTAGAAAGAAACGTAAAACCACGAATGCTCTATATCTTACTGATAGGCAAGGATTGCCACTTGCTATGTCTGAACCTGTGTCTGGAAATCATAATGACCTGTACAATATTGAAATTCAATTTGAAGTTGTAACTGCTACATTGGAACAGGCAGATATAGAGACAAAAGGATTATTCCTAAATGCAGATGCAGGATTTGATTCCAAAGACTTTAGGAAATGCTGTGATAGCAAAGAAATAAATGCCAATGTATGCTTTAATAAACGTAATGGAAATGCTGATAGAGATGAGTATTTCGACCAAGAACTCTATGACTTGAGATATATCATTGAGCGAACCAATGCTTGGATGGACAGTTATAGATCTTTGCTAAACAGATTTGACACCACTATTACAAGCTGGAAAGGATTTAACCTACTGGCTTTCATAGTAATTGCCGTTAAAAAATTTAAAAATAAAAAATTAGAAAAAGTTTAAACGACTTCAATTATAAATCCATTCAAAGGCATTTTCAGAATCTTCCCATAGTGAATAATTGTAAGATACATAAGCTACCGCTTCATTTTTGTCTCCCAAACCAATTTGGTTTGGTTGCTTTTTAGGCATCTCTATATTTCCCAATAACAAGTCAATAACGTAATTGTTTTGATTATGGGCTTCTAATAATAATTT
>CAVYIL010000058.1:0-13351 GCA_963768325.1 uncultured Flavobacteriaceae bacterium
ATTTCACCAAAGTGAAATAAGCTTGTCTAATATGGATCGCCGTAAGATCACCTGACAATCCAGTGTCTAATCCGTACTGTACCTTTTGTATCTCTTCCAATGCTTTTAACAAAGCACTATAATGACGCGTATTAGTAACAATCTGTTTCATTATTTAGCAAAGCACCAGTATTAACAAATTCTAAAAGCTAGTCTGAAGTTCCTCAATACCCAGACCAGTTTTAGCAGAAATAGGAAAAAGATTTGAGATATGAGATGTGATGTTTATAATATCTTCTTCACGCAATTTATCAATTTTATTAGCAATTACGATCAGGGGTTTAAACGGATGTTTATTCTTTAGTTTTCCGATTTCAACATTCAGTAACTCTAGGTTATTATCAGTTAACAAAGTACTGTCCACTAAATAAATAACAACCTGTGCTTGCTCTATTTTTTCAAAAGTTTTCTGTATACCAATACTTTCGATAACATCTTTTAGTTTCTCGAATACCAGCAGTATCAATAAATCTAAAGTTAATTCCACCAATATTAATTTCATCTTCGATAGTATCTCTAGTAGTTCCAGCAATTTCGGAAACAATAGCCCTTTCTTCATTTAATAGAGCATTGAGTAATGTAGATTTTCCGACGTTGGGTTCGCCAACAATTGCAACAGGAATACCATTTTTAATAACATTACCAACAGCAAAAGAATCAATAAGACGTTTTAATACTTTAGTAATTCTGGAAATCAAATCCAGAAATTGAGAACGATCCGCAAATTCAACATCTTCTTCAGCAAAATCTAACTCTAATTCGATCAATGAAGCAAAATTTAAAAGTTCATCCCGTAGGTTTTTAATTTCGTTAGAAAAACCACCTCGCATTTGTTGCATAGCAATCTGGTGAGAAGCTTCTGAATCCGAGGCAATAAGATCGGCAACTGCTTCTGCTTGGGATAAATCCATTTTACCATTTAGAAAAGCTCTTAATGTAAACTCTCCTGCATTAGCAGTTCTACAACCTTTACGAAGTAATAATTGAATTATTTCTTGTTGTATATAACTCGATCCATGGCAAGAAATCTCTACAGTAGGTTCACCAGTGTAGGAGTTAGTTCCTTTAAAAAGAGAAACTAATACTTCGTCTATTACTTTATCTTGATCAATAATATGTCCTAAATGGATCGTATGGCTTTTTTGTTTACTAAGTTCTTTTTTGCTAACAGAACGAAAAAGCGGTGAACAAATGGTCAATGCATCTTTACCCGATACACGGATTATTGCTATTGCTCCCGATCCAGCAGGTGTTGCTAAGGCTACTATGGTGTCTTGTGAAATCATTGGTAGCAAAAATACATAATTTTTAAAAGTACATTAAACTAAGTTTTTCTAAATATAAAATTGTAACTTTTTGCTAATAGATTCGTCTAATATTTAAACTATGCTAATTATATTAGTTATTTAATCCATTCTAACTAAAAACTTAAATACGATCATGAGAGAAGATAAATCATTATTAGTACTTACACACTTGTCACAACTTATCAATTTAATATCTGGAGTCGGAGGGTTCGTTATTCCATTGGTACTATGGTTAACCAAAAGAGATGAAATATCAGGAATGAATGAACAAGGTAAAGCGATACTTAATTTTCAGATAAGTATGTATATATATTCATTGATTTGCGTGCCATTAATATTTTTATTCGGGATTGGAGTTGTAGGGTTAATTATTATAGGATTGCTAAATATTATATACCCAATAATAAATGCCATAAAAGTAGATAAAGGAGAATTACCGCATTATCCATTATCATTTAGAATAATCGGATAAATTAGTAGTTTATCAACTAAGTACATGACAAAAATCGAATCAGGTTTATATTATTTTGATTTACAGGGTTTAACAATGTGGAAGAGATGTAATCTAATCCATATTTGAAAATACTTTTGGACATTCTACCATGCTTTTTAATTTTGATAGGGCAGATTTCGTGTAAATATATTCCAACCTTATAGCACCACACAAAAGCCAACATAACCAGTAATACTAATTTTTCAATACGTTCTATATCTTGCAAATGTGTGTTTTTAATATCAAAACCACTAGACTTCATAGCTTTAAAGCACATTTCAATTTGCCATCTTTGCTTATACTGTTCCAAGGCTACCTCAGGTTTGTTGAATGATACAATGATAAGAAAATCCTGTTTCCCATTTTTGTTATTGAGTTTACATCCAGATAGGTAACAAAGCTGTCCATTAATACGCACAATTTTAGGATAATAAACAAATTCATTGACCTTGTAAGCATTAAACAAATGCCACACCTTAATGGTTTTGTGTTTGTGCGGGAGTTCTACCTTAAAATTATTGCGGATACGAATATAGTACCTAATTCCATTTCTGTTCAAGAATTTCAACCAGCTATCCCCAACAAACTCCCTATCTGCTACAATGGATGTAATGACATCCTTACCAAAGAGCCTTATAAAGCGATTTACCAAATCGATACGCTCTTTACTGTTAGAGTTACCACATTTATCAAGCATAGTAAACAATAAAGGAAAGGCAACCCCTTTGTAAACAATCCCTAGCATAAAAATGTTGATATTGGTTTGTCCAAACTTCCAATTGGTTCTATCGATACTCAAAATGAATGTATCCTGTTTAGGTAGTAATCCATAAACAAGACGTGCTATTAAATCCGAATCTAAAGCGTAATCGGCAATAAACCGCTGAATACGTCTTAAAGACGATTTTGAGTTTGCAGAACTCTCAAAGGCATTAGCAAGCTTTTCAAAAGTAACTGTTTGTACTTTACACAACGCTAGGATAAAGTGAGATATAAATTTTATTCTCGCCATATTAATTTTACCTTTAAAATGAGGAGTTAGTACTGAAATTAATTCATTACTTTTGGAGGAAGCATTGGTTTTCTTCATTAGAAAAACAAGTAATATTATTCTTCTAATATACCGAAAACTAATGCTTTTACTTAATGTTTTGACCTTTAATTAATTTATTAATCGATAAGAACTCCCCAATGCTTGAATTCGACATCGCTCAATAAATTAGTTATCAATGAATTATATTTTTGTCATGTACTTAGGTTTATCAAGAATAATAAAACCAGTTAGTGGCGTATTAATAATCTCTAACTAACTGGTTTTATGTATTTAAAATTAATGTTGATTTAGTCTAAAATCAGGATAAGCATCCATACCATGTTCATGGCTATCTAAACCATCTATTTCTTCTTGCTCAGAAACGCGTAGCCCTATTGTCTTTTTTAAGATAAAGAGGAAAACAAATGAACTGGTTAGACAAAAAGCACCAATGATTGCTACCCCAGTAAGCTGATTAATAAATTGTTCTACACCCGCTTTTTTACCAAATATGCCGACCACTAGAGTGCCCCATACACCGCAAATAAGATGAACAGGAATAGCACCAACAGGATCATCCAGTCTTAATCTATCAATAAGTGCTATACCGAGAACAATAATACAACCAGCCGATAGACCTATAATGACAGCTTCATTGGGAGACATAAGATCCGCACCTGCGGTAATACCCACTAAACCACCTAAAATTCCATTTAAGAACATTGTTAAATCATAGTTCTTGTATAAGATAGTGGATACTATAAAAGCACCAATACCACCACTAGCAGCAGACAAACAAGTCGTTACTAATGTAATAGAGGTTAATTCTGGATTGGCAGATAATACAGATCCACCATTAAACCCAAACCATCCAAACCAAAGTATCAAAACTCCGGCCGCAGCAATAGGAATATTATGTCCAGGTATGGCACGAGGTTTACCATCAGGATTAAATTTACCAATCCTAGAACCTAATAAATAAACAGCAACTAAAGCACCCCAACCACCTACAGAATGCACTAGTGTAGAACCTGCAAAATCATAAAACCCTAGCTGGTCTAAGAATCCACCTCCCCATTTCCAAGCACCAGCAATAGGGTAAACGAAACCTAAGTACAGTAGGGTAAAGATCATAAATGCTTCTAATTTTATACGTTCAGCAACTGCACCAGATACAATAGTGGCAGCAGTAGCTGCAAACATTCCTTGGAATAGGAAATCTGTCCACCAAGTATATCCACCACTTGCATAATCAGGAGTCATACCATTTGCAGGGGGAGAAATACCAAAACCAGCAAATTTTAGAAACCCTTCTCCTTCTTCAAAACCTGGATACATGAGATTAAACCCACTAATGTAGTATAACAACAATCCTGAACAGATTATAAATACATTTTTAAAAAGGATATTTATGGTATTCTTTTGACGTGTTAATCCGATTTCTAATAACGAAAAACCTAAATGCATAAAAAAAACAAGTGCTGTACACACCATCATCCATACATTATTAGTTGTTAAAATTTCCATGACTTTATATACTTTTTAAGTTGATTTTTTTAATTATTTTGAAGATAAAAACTGTTAAGAAAGCGTATCGTTACCTTTTTCAGAAGTTCGGATTCGATATGCCTCTCTAATATCAGAAACAAAAATTTTACCATCTCCCACCTCTCCAGTTTTAGCAGCCTCTAGAATAGTAGAAATAGTGATTTCTTCGAATTCATCATTAACAATAATGGATAAATAACGTCTTTGGATATCAGAAGTACTATAAGAAACTCCTCTATACACACTCCCTTTTTGTTCATTTCCTACCCCAGTTACATCCCAATAGGAGAAAAAAGTAATACCTTTATTATGTAGAGCTTCTTTTACAGCTCTATATTTTGACCTCCTAATAATTGCTTCAATTTTTTTCATAAAAATTAAATATTTTGAATTCAGTTCTGTTTTTTTAAATCAAAAGTATGTTATTTTGTTTTTAAGGTCAAAATATATAGGGTTAAATGTTATTTAATTATAGATATTTTAAAAAATACCTGTAAAAAATAAGGGGTATGTATTTAAAATTAATATATATAAGGATTTCATATCTCGAATTTTTATATAAATCAATTAAAAGTGAAGTTTTCATTTAATAGGACACTAATAATTTGATATATTGTCGTTTAGGTTAATTAGTTATTATATTTACTTCAGACACATAGTATTATCAAATTCTTAGTTAGAGGACATTTTTTTAGGATTACTTTAATTAGCCAATACTTTTTTTACAGAGCTCAGAAAAGTGAATTTTATAACGCTCTTTTTCTTTTTTCTTACCTAATGTTTGGTTACTTTCAGCAAATTGAAATACTTTTATATCGGAAATAATATGAAGAAACAAGGAATGTATCTGCCAGAATTTGAACACGACGCTTGTGGTGCAGGATTCATTTGTAGTTTAGAAGGAAAAAAGTCAAATGATATTATTCATAAAGCTTTAGAGATTCTAGAAAAATTAGAACACCGTGGTGCTGTTAGTGCAGATGGTAAAACAGGAGACGGAGCAGGAATATTGATTGATATCCCACATGATTTTTTTGTAGAGAATTGTGATTTTAAATTACCTAATAGTGGTGATTATGCTGTAAGTAATGTTTTTTTACCTAAAAAAGAAAATCAAAGACAATTCTGTATAGACACCTTCGAGAAGAATATAACCGATCAAGGATTAAAAGTGTTAGGCTGGAGAAATGTTCCTGTGGATGCTGCACACTTAGGAAAGATAGCTGCCCGTACAGAACCTTTTATTAAACAGATTTTTATAGGAAAAAATGAACAGCAACATTCTTTTGACTTTGATTTAAAACTTTTTATTGCTCGTAAGTTAACAGAACATACCATTTATAATTCTAAATTATCCGAAAGTAAATTTTTCTATTTACCTAGTTTATCAACTAAAACATTGATATACAAAGGTTTATTAATGCCTGAAGATATAAAGTTATATTATATGGACTTGATGAATCCAGAAGTAGTAACTAGACTAGCATTAGTACACCAACGTTTCTCTACCAATACCTTTCCTACTTGGGATTTAGCACAACCTTTTAGATATATGTGTCATAATGGAGAAATTAATACTCTAAGAGGTAATGTAACAAGAATGCGCTCTAGAGAAGAGCTATTAGAGAGCAAATGGTTTGGTAAGGATATTAAAAAGATATTACCAATAATATTAAAAGGTAAATCAGATTCTGCCTCTATGGATATGGTAGTAGAATTATTATTAATGACAGGAAGATCATTACCAGAAGTAATGATGATGATGGTTCCAGAAGCTTGGGAAAAAAATAATGAGATGTCGGATGCCAAAAAGGCATTTTATGAATATCATTCCTGTACTATGGAACCTTGGGACGGTCCTGCATCAATTCCTTTTACAGACGGTAATTATATAGGAGCCGTATTAGATAGAAATGGTCTTAGACCTTCTCGATATACTGTGACCAAAGATGGTTATGTGATAATGTCATCAGAAACGGGTGTGGTAGACATAAAACCAAATAATGTTCAGTTTCATGGACGATTAGAGCCAGGAAAAATGTTTCTGGTTAATATGGACGAAGGAAGAATAGTAAATGATGAAGAAATTAAAGAGGAAATAGTGGTAAAATATCCTTATAGAGAATGGTTAAATAATAATATGATACATCTTAGGGATATACCTTATAATGACTGCCCATTATTTTTAGGAGCAGAAACGGTTACTAAACGAAAAAGAATATTCGGATATACCCAAGAAGATATAGATACAATAATAGCCCCGATGGCACAACTAGGAAAAGAACCAATCGGTTCTATGGGGTCTGATACACCTATTGCAGTACTTTCTGAACGTCCTCAGTTGATTTCTAACTATTTCAAACAACTATTTGCTCAGGTAACCAATCCACCGTTAGATGGTATTAGAGAAGAGTTGATAACGGATATAAGCCTAACATTGGGGGCAGATCAAAATATTTTTGACACTACAGAAAAACATTGTAAAAAATTAAAAATTAAGAACCCTGTAATATCCAAAGAGGATTTAGACAAAATAAAAACATATACAGAAAAAGGATTTCGATCCACTTCTATATCGATGTTATACAAAATAAATAGGGGATTGAATGGGTTAGAAGATGCTTTAGAAATTATGCTAACCGAAGTGTCTAATACAATAGAAAAAGGTACTAATATTATTATACTTTCTGACCGCAATGTAAGCAAACACAAAGCTCCAATCCCTGCGTTACTAGCATGTTCATACGTTAACCATGAATTACAAAAATTAGGAAAACGTTCTAAGGTTAGTATTATTATAGAATCTGCAGAACCACGAGAACCACATCATTTTGCTACATTATTTGGATATGGAGCTAGTGCAATTAACCCATATATGGTAAACGAAATTATTAAAGAAGCAGATTGATTACAGTAATATTTCTAATTTATCGACGCAGAAGAAGCAGTTGATAAATTACAACAAAGCTATTGGTAAAGGAATTCTAAAAGTGATGAACAAGATAGGAATCTCTACATTAAATTCGTACAGAGGTTCACAATTGTTTGAAATGTATTGGTATTCAAACTCAAAGTAGTAGAAAAATATTTTCCTTATACTGCTTCACGAATTGAAGGTATTGGATTATACGAAATTGAAAAGGAAATATCAAAACGACATAAAAAAGCATATTCAGAAAGGAGAAATTGACAGCTAATTTGGACTTAGAAATTGGTGGGCGATTATAGATGGAGACGCAATGGAGAAAAACACTATGTTTAATCCACTAACTGTTGCTAAACTACAACAAGCGGTTAGAAATAACGATCCTAAATCGTTATGAGGAATATTCAAAATTGATAAACGAACAATCCGAACAAGTTAATGACAATTAGAGGTTTGTTTGAATTTGATAACTTATGATCCAATTCCAATTGAAGAAGTAGAACCTTGGACAGAAATTGTAAAACGATTTAAAACAGGAGCAATGTCATATGGTTCTATTACTAAAGAAGCACATGAAAACTTAGCAATTGCCATGAACCGTATTGGTGGAAAATCTAATTCTGGTGAAGGTGGTGAAGATCGAAAACGTTTTAAACAAGATGTAAATGGAGATAGGAGAAACTCGTGCAATAAAACAAGTTGCTTCTGGACGATTTGGAGTAACATCTAATTACTTAACAAATGCTACAAGAAATTCAAATTAAAATGGCACAAGGAGCTAAACCTGGAGAAGGCGGACAATTACCAGGTGACAAAAGTATAATCCTGAGATTGCTAAAACCCGAAATTCTACGCCATATGTAGGTTTAATTTCACCACCACCGCATCACGATATTTATTCGATTGAAGATTTATCACAATTGATTTACGATTTAAAATCTGCCAATAGAGAAGCTAGAATTAATGTAAAATTAGTTTCAGAAGTAGGTGTAGGTACAATTGCAGCAGGGGTTGCAAAAGCAAAAGCAGATGTAGTTTTAATTTCTGGATATGATGGAGGAACAGGAGCGTCGCCTTTAACCTCCTTAAAACATGCTGGATTACCTTGGGAACTTGGTATTGCAGAAGCACAGCAAACTTTAGTAGGCAATAATCTGCGTAGTCGAATTGTATTAGAATGCGATGGACAATTAAAAACAGGTCGAGATGTGGCAATAGCTTGTTTGTTAGGAGCAGAAGAGTTTGGATTTGCCTCTGCACCATTAGTAGCTTCAGGATGTATTATGATGCGTGATTGTCATTTAAACACTTGTCCTGTAGGCATAGCAACTCAAAATCCTGAATTGCGTAAAAAATTTAAAGGTAAGCCAGAACACGTTGTGAATTATATGTATTTCGTAGCACAGGAACTACGTGACATTATGGCACAACTTGGATTCCGAACTATTAATGAAATGGTAGGGCAAGTTCATAAACTAAATCGCAAAAAAGTAATACAGCATTATAAAATTTCTGGAATAGATATATCACCAATTTTACACCAAGTAGAATCTCCTGATCATGTAAAAATGTACAATACCAAAAAACAAGATCATGGATTGGGAACTTCTATAGATTTTGAGATTATAAAAGAGGCACACCGAGCTTTATTCAGAAAAGAAAAAACTACATTAGATTTTAAGATAACAAATACCAATCGAGCAGTTGGAGCAATATTGAGTAATGAAATTTCAAAAATATATGGTGCGCAGGGATTACCAGAAGATACATTAAAACTAAATTTCACAGGTGCAGCTGGGCAAAGTTTTGGTGCATTTGCCACCAAAGGATTAACCATGACCGTAAATGGTAATACCAATGATTATTTAGGAAAAGGACTTTCGGGTGCGAAATTGGTTATAAAAGTGCCTGAAAATACCACAATTATCCCAGAGGAGAATATAATTACTGGCAATGTTACATTATATGGAGCAACTGACGGAGAGGTGTATATAAATGGTAAAGCAGGAGAAAGGTTTTGTGTACGTAATTCTGGTGCTAAGGCAGTAGTCGAAGGTGTAGGAGATCATGGTTGTGAATATATGACAGGAGGCGAAGTAGTTGTATTAGGAGAAGCTGGTAGAAATTTTGGAGCCGGAATGTCTGGTGGTATAGCGTATGTATATGATAAAAATCAATCTTTCGAGAAAAACTGTAATAAAGAAGCATTAAATCTAGAACCTGTAGTAAGTAAAGAAGATAATGATGAGTTAAAATCACTAATCGAAAATCATTATAATGCAACATTAAGTCCTTTGGCTCAACGAATATTAGAAAATTGGGAAAATGAATTACCAAAATTTATCAAGATTTTCCCAGAGGAATATAAGCAAGCCTTAAAACGATTAGAAAAAGAAAAATTAGCAGCGATATAAATTAACGAAATTGAATATGGGAAAGATAACTGGGTTTTTAGAATTTGAAAGAAAGATAGAACAGTACCAGCCTGTTAAAAATCGTATACAAGATTATAATGAGTTTACGATACCAATGCCAGAAGAAAAACTTAAAAATCAGGGCTCACGTTGTATGGATTGCGGAATACCTTTTTGTCATAGTGGATGTCCATTAGGAAATTTAATTCCGGATTTTAATGATGCGGTACATCGCGGTAAATGGCAGAAAGCAGCTACTATATTACATGCTACAAATAATTTTCCAGAATTTACAGGTAGACTGTGTCCTGCTCCATGCGAACAATCTGTGTTTTAGGAATTAATGAAAACCCTGTAGCTATAGAAAATATTGAAAAAAATATTGTAGAACGAGCTTTTGAGAACGGGTGGGTTAAACCAATAATTCCTAAGATAAGAACAGGTAAGACAGTTGCTGTAATTGGCTCGGGTCCAGCTGGATTGGCAACTGCTCAGCAATTAAATAGAGCTGGTCACCTTGTAACCGTTTTTGAAAGAGATGAAAAACTAGGTGGTTTATTACGTTATGGGATACCTGATTTTAAGTTAGATAAAAAAGTAATAGACCGTCGAATCGCCATTTTAGAGGAAGAAGGAATTGTTTTTAAAACCAATACTTGGATAGGTAAAAATATTAAGGCTGATGAATTAAAATCTGAATTTAATGCTGTAGTATTGTGTACTGGTGCCACTGTACGCCGCAGTTTACCTGTAAAAGGTGCTGATCTAAATGGGGTTATACAAGCAATGGATTTTCTGAAACAGAATAATAAGCGTGTAGACGGAATAACTGATTTAGGAAAAGAAATCTATGCAGCCCAAAAAGATGTAATTGTAATAGGAGGAGGGGATACAGGATCGGATTGTATCGGCACATCGATACGTCAAGGTGCAAATTCTGTAACTAATTTCGAAATAATGGGTAAAGCTACCCTAGACCGTCCTAAACACCAACCATGGCCTTTTTGGCCAATGCGATTACGTACTAGTACATCACACAAAGAAGGAGCAGAGCGCCAGTGGAGTATCTCTACCAAAGAATTTTTAGGAGATGAGAATGGTAATTTAAAAGGATTAATTACTTCGGAAGTAGAATGGATTAAAGAAAATGGTCGTTTTACATTAAAAGAAATTCCGAATACGGAAAAAGAATGGAAATGTGAATTGGCATTATTGGCATTAGGTTTTACTGGTTCTGAACCAACTATAGTAGAACAATTAGGGATTGATATGGATTTAAGAACTAATATTAAAGCTGATGAGGATAATTATGCTACTAATATAAAGGGGGTTTTTGCTGCAGGTGATACCCGAAGAGGACAATCGTTAATTGTATGGGCAATTGCCGAGGGAAGACAAGCAGCTTATCATGTAGATTACTATTTGATGGGGTTCTCTAATCTTCCACTTAAAGGGGATGGAGATTTACCCAGAGTATAAAAAATAATGATATTGAGGTTTTGTTTTTTTAAGAAAAATGTAACTATTCACCCGAAATAAACAGAAATGGATTATTTGTCAACAATTTCTGATTGCACTAAATTTTTATTTTCAAAAATCATCTATTTTATACACATTGGTTTATAACTATGTAATATCCTAATTTCTATTAATTTTGATTGTTGTGTTTGGTTTAAGATCTTCGTGAAAACAATATTTTTTGACTGATAAGCAACATATAAATAAGCTATTACAAGATTTTGAAATTCTTACGAAAGAGAATTTAAAATTACAATTACGTATAGCTGAACTAGAATCAAAACTGTCAAAATATGAGAACCCAAAGAATAGTGCTAATAGTAGTATAGCTCCATCCCAAGATCCTTTTAGAAAAACCAAAAGTTTGAGAAAACCATCCAAAAAATCTCAAGGAGGGCAAAAAGGACACAAAGGCAGTAAACTAAAAATGATTGAAACTCCTGATGCTATTGTTGTTCACGATGTAAGCCAATGTGTCTGCTGTGGCAATGGCTTAGAGAACGGTTTTGAGCGTTACGATTCCCGTCAAGTTTTCGATATCCCACCCATTGATATAGAAGTTACAGAACATAGACGAGTACATAAAACTTGCGGTGTATGTGGAAAACATAATAGAGGAGAATTCCCAAATGAGCTTAAACAAGAAGCCCAATATGGAGATCGTTTAAAATCACTTTGTGTATATCTTCAAAACTACCAGATGCTTCCATTTGCACGTTGCAGTGAATTTATTGCTGACTTAACTGGACACTATATCTCTACAGGTAGTTTGTCTAATTTTCAGAAGCAATGTTTTAATAACTTGCATGATTATGAGATAGACATAAAACAACAATTACTTCAAAGTACTGTATTGCATGCCGATGAAACAGGTGTCCGTCTTAAAGGAAAAAATAGTTGGATGCATGTAATAAGTACTAAAACCATTAGCTTTTTTGCACATCATCTTAACAGAGGCAAACAAGCAATGAACGATATAGGACTTTTAGAACACTATAAAGGAACCCTTATTCATGATCGTTTTAGCAGTTATTTTTCTTATCAATGTGACCATAGTCTTTGTAACGCACATATTCTAAGAGACCTAGTTTATGTGGAAGAAGCTTTTGAAGCTCCTTGGGCAAAACAAGTAAGAACACTTTTAATAAAAGCTAAAAACGATAAACAGAAAATCCCCAATTTAAAGGATTCCTATTATTCTAAAATATTCAACCAATATGTTGACTTGATTAAACCTGTCATAAAAAACTATGATAAAAAATTATGTTTATCCGTAAGGTTCCCCAAGATAATTCCATCTATGTGATACAGCAGCCACTAACAATCTATCGAATAGGTTGTCAAAGTGACGTCTGTTGAACTTATAACAGAATTCGTTCAGGTAATTCTGTAAAAAATCATCGTCTATTCTATGGTGTACATCTAACAGTAATCGTTTTGCGTTACTTATGGCAGTATGAACCCACGGAAGAACCTTTATAACATCCTTTTTTGGTATTACTTTGGAATCGATTTCAAAATCTTGATCCAAATCCACATAGCTCGTAGATTTATCCGATACAATCTTTGTACCTTTCTTTACGGACTCTTTTACTGCATTGGTCACTTCTTCCTTTTTTAGGGATTCTATAACTTTCATTTTTAAATACCCTACTTGTTTTTTCTTGCCATGCTTTTTGGGATTGTGATTTTCTTTAGCATCTCGTGATTCAATACTTACCAAAACCGTTGTTTGACGTTGACTACCACGTCCCCGTTTTAAAGGTTCGGATTTATCCCTTGTGATGGAAACTGTCTCAAAAAAACCTTCGTCAAGCTCTATCTCTTCATTAAGTTGATACGCCTCGTCCCTAAGTCCCATTACACTTCGTAGCTTATGTACCATTGCCCAAATGGGTTCGTATCGCTTATGACCTAATTGACGTTGAATCTCCTTAGCTGAAAAAGATTTCTTAGTGCTTGTAATAAGATGCATAGCTATGAACCAATACTGGAACGATAGCTTACTGCCATGCATTACCGTTCCACTTTTAAGAGTAGTTCGGTGCTGACATTTTTTACATTCCCATTGCT
>CAVYIL010000059.1:0-4695 GCA_963768325.1 uncultured Flavobacteriaceae bacterium
CCAAAGTAAATCCTGCCTATAAAGACAGGATTTTATATATGCTAGACCTGATGCTTAGAGACGCACAGTCTAGTGCTTTACAGGATAAACTGGCTTAATAATTTATCGTAGCCATTTTCCTTCTTTTTTCGCCTTTCGCATACCTTTTATTTGCCTATAGACAACTAATATAGTAACAAGTGGAATATAATAGTAGTATTTCGACAAACCAAAAATCATTAACAAAATATCAACCACTAAAGCTGCTCCTATAAAAAAAGGAACATAGTCTTTTATTTTAAATCCTAAAAAACTAATATTTGATGCAATCTCATCAACATACTTAACTTTAAATTCAAGTTTATCACGATATGATAAATTAGTTAGATCTTCTAAAATACACCTGTCTAAATATTCCAACATCGTTCTTTTATGATTTCTAATATATTTTTTTTGATGTCTATTAGGTTTAAATTTACATAATGCACTATTAATTTTTAAAGCATTATCAAAATATAACTCTAATAGTTCGTTTTCTGAATATTTAGATTTGATTTTATTTTCTTTAGAAAATATAGCGCTCTCAAAATCTTCATCTAAAAACCGATCTGTATAATAGTTTCTTTCTAAACTCATAGCGGGTTAAATTACTATTTAAAAAAATTAGAAACCTGTTTTCCAAATTGATACCATTGTTGAGCAGCATCAAAAGTCTTTTTATTCATTATATCATGACTAAAGCTATTAAAGTTTTGAATATTTCCTTTAATACGTTTACCCCTTAATTTTATAATAGTTCCCCCGCTAGCGTTCGTCTGTGACGGGTGCCCACAAACTATATAATTTAATCAATACTTACAAAAAAACTTCATTGTCTATTGCTGATACTATCTACTTACTCTGAACGGCACCCGTCACAGACGAGCGCTAGCGGAGGGGGTCAACATCATCAGAACATCCAGAGATAGATAAAAATTGCATATTATATGCTATTGATGGGCTTTTAAGAGATGCGAAGACCAGACAAGCATATTTATCTTAAAACCAAAATGATATAAATTACCATTTTAATAATTTTCCTAAACTTTTAGCTTTTTTTATTCCTTTTATCTGCTTATAGGTAATTAAAATAAAAAAAATAGGGGTGTAATAATAATATTTAGCAATACCAAAAAGCATTAATAGAACATCTAAGAAAAGACCTATCAGTGAGAAGAAAACCCAATATCCTCTTGTCCTGAATCCTAAATGTTCTATTTGTGTTACAATTCTATCAACATACAGACTTTTAATTTCTATTTTTTCTTTATAGGATAGATTTGATAAATCTTCTCTAATACAACGATCTAAATATTCCAACATTAATCTTTTGCACTTTCTATAAATCTTTTTATAGTAGTTATTAGAAGTTTTTTCTTCAATTAATGCTTTGTTTATTTTTTGTACATCACTGTAGTACAAGCTATTTAAAGACTTCTCAGTATACTTTTCTAGAATTAATTTATTTTTAGAAACAATAGCTTTTTCAAAATCTTCATCTAAAAACCGATCTGTATAATAGTTTCTTTCTAAACTCATAGCGGGTTAAATTACTATTTAAAAAAATTAGAAACCTGTTTTCCAAATTGATACCATTGTTGAGCAGCATCAAAAGTCTTTTTATTCATTATATCATGACTAAAGCTATTAAAGTTTTGAATATTTCCCTTAATACGTTTACCCCCCGCTAGCGCTCGTCTGCGACGGGTGCCCACAAACTATATAATTTAATCAATACTTACAAAAAAACTTCATTGTCTATTGCTAATACTATCTACTTACTCTGAACGGCACCCGTCGCAGACGAGCGCTAGCGGAGGCTAGCTAGGTGTTTTCAATCAGACACATTATGATCTCTAATTAAAGTTCCTGTATGAAAATAAAAAAACACTATAAAAGCTAAAATAACGAAAGAGATAAAAAAAATAACAATTTTATCTTTTTTTGACTTAGAAGAAAGTTCTTTTATAATTTTAGCCTCTTTATTCTTAAAATATTTTGTGTTAATAAAGAATAAAAGCATAACAACAATAAAGGAAAACATTTTCGATAAACCAATATAATTTCCTTTTGAAGTATAAAGTAAATAATAATTTAAAAGTATAAAAATCAAGAACCCTTCAAAAAGGGATATGAGTAAACTACAATAAAAAAAAGGTTTATCTCCCCAGTATTCTATCCTGATTATTTTTTTATAAAACATATATATCGAAAAATACAGATACTTCATTCCTTTTCTAAAACTAATTATTGTTGTTTAAAATAATACTCTCTATATATCCATTCTGTAAACGCCCCGCTAGCGCTCGTCTGCGACGGGTGCCCACAAACTATATAATTTAATCAATACTTACAAAAAAACTTCATTGTCTATTGCTAATACTATCTACTTACTCTGAACGGCACCCGTCGCAGACGAGCGCTAGCGGAGGTAAGTATCCTCAGGTAAATCTTCGGGTATACCCACTTTTAATCTAATATAGGCACAGTCTTTTGGCATAGTATGTTCTGCTTCAAATACTCCTGTGTCGATTTGATCTAATACGGTATATCCTAGGCTTACTCCATTAGCATCATGATATAAGACTATAACAGAATTACAATTAGGTTTTAAAATAATTATCTCCTTTAATTGTAGTTGTAACTCTTATCTCTACATTCTTATTATCTTCCCAGTCCCCTAATAGACTTTCTAAGAACCTATCCGATATTTCTACTATAATTAACTTTTCTTCTCCAGAAAAAGAATTCCCTTTGTAAAAGGATATTAGTTCTAAATGATAGCATTCTTTAACTATTTTAAAAAAATCTGATTTTAATTTTTCATCACTAACCTCTAAAAATTCCTTAATTTCAGAATAAGGTTCCCATAGGTTATAGTAATCATCACAAATACTATCTAATAATATTTTCGATATTTTTATAAATTTAGCGTCCATTTTATAAAGAAGGGTTTCCTTTTAATGGAATTGTTGTTTTTGTTCCTTGTCGACTTATAATCATATGAGGTCCCTGTTTTAAATGTATTGAACGGCTGACATTACCTGGCATCAATCTAATTTGCTCACCTCTAATACCATTAGTAAACCTTGTTCCTGGATACATTTTATTAGGGTTAGTAGCAACACCTGTCCATCCATTGTTTTTTAAATGTTGAGTTACTTGACTTGAATTAGCTCCTCTAAAAGAATTTGGTGTATTGATATCAAATTTTGGACTAACAGATGAATTAATTCTAACGTTATATTGTCGTGAAGTAGATGTTGAAGGGGTAGAAGAGGCAAAGATACCGCCTTCCATTCCTAAAATCATACTAGTCCCAAACATTAAAATTTTATTTGATTTTTTAATTCTATCAACAGCATCAGCATAACCATCCTGAAAATCCCCTACAGTTGCATTTGGAGTCATTAAAAATCTAGCTTGCCCTAAATAACCTTCTAATTTCACAGTATGAAAAGTGCCTAAATTAGTTTCGTATCCATCATTTCTAGCCCAACCATTTTCTGTCATAGTTACTCCAAATCCACCTGCATCAGTTGCAGTAGAACCAACAGGGGCATTTGGGTCACATTTAACACATCCCCCATCAGGGTCAACCAGTGAAATAGGGTTATTTCCCATTCCTAAATAAGGAGAAGCAAATTGTCCGTAGGGATCAGGCGTAAGCCACCTACCTATACGACTATCCCACAGTCTAAGTTGGAAAGCTTCTTTTCCAGTTTCTGGGTCAGATTCTTGCCCTTGTAAACCGTAACGGTAGACCCCTTCACAACTATTTATATCTGTTTTTAATACCTTCACCTATAGTATTTAAGAGCTAATTAGGCTGCTTAAGCTTGGCAAATTAACAATATTTTTACTAAACAATGTAAAAAAGTCAATTGAAAAAAAAGAATTCTCTTACCGCATCTTCTCTTTTATCGATGCTTTTATCGCTAAAAGAAAAATTCAATCTATTTTATAATATGATTTCATTCTATAGAAAAGAAAAAAACCAGTTACATCTTATGACGTGGCTGTTTTTTTATTTCATACTCTGTTTCTTACTTATATTTGATGACAGTAAAAACATTCAAGAGCTAGTGGGAATCTGGAGAAGTCAATAGCTCTAAAAGAGATTTATTAATTGGTATTTCAATTGTTTTTGAAAAACATTAATCTTTTTTTTTACAATTTTTAAGGCTCTCTTATATCGGCTAACAACTTAGTTTTTCTGACAAAACACTTGTTCCTTTATTTTTTTCTATTGCATTTGGTCTTTTAAAACAGTTAAACACTCCAATTTCACTCTTTTTTTCAGTACCTAACAACATCACTTTGTTCGTTAATATTTTTCCTGCTCTTTTGAAAGTTGTTACGCTATAGTTGCCTTCTAAAATTGATAATACTATTTTTGGAATATCTTCTTTAAATTCATTTGAAATAAATTTACAACCTTTTATATAAAATTTATCATACCCTTTATTCCTAAAGACCATTGTTACTGAGTCATCATAATTATTCTTAGAATAAATAATAATTTGTAATTCAGCTATTAAATTTTCTATTAAAACTGAATATTTATCGAAATCTATATTTTTTAATTGATTAAGTGACTCTATAACTTCTTTTTTAAAACCATCATTTTTATAATAATTTAAAAAATGAATTATCTCGCTTTTTTTATTAATAACT
>CAVYIL010000060.1:0-9345 GCA_963768325.1 uncultured Flavobacteriaceae bacterium
GTTTTTTAAATGATTTTAAATTTTTTAAAACTAGTCATTTAATGACCTGTTTCCTCTTTGTTGGCAGAGTAATTATTGTGTGTTTTGGGTTTATTTATTAGAATTCCATTGTAAAATCGCTATAATATAAAATAAATTTACAAGTAAAACGTTAAAAACATGTTATAAATATTAATTTATTAATTATTCGTGTTTTTTGCCTCATTTTATTATTAGAAATAAACTTAAACTGAACATTAATAGTACTCTAAATATAAAGAACTATTGTAAATATCTACTCGTCCAATGAAGAATCAAATTGTAATACTCGCTATTACCCTTTTTTTGATACAGGGGTATACACAGACATTATGTAATAACGGTATGGCAGGTATATATCCTTGTAAAGATTATGACCTGATGTCTCATATAAATCTAAGCACATTCGGCGCATTAGCAGGTAATGATAGTTGGGGATGGACAGATTCGTTAAATGGAAAAGAATATGCTATTATGGGGGTTAATAACGGTACTGTTTTTGTGGATGTTTCTAATCCTGTTAGCCCTGTTTATCTAGGGAAATTACCGACTGCAACAGTTAATAGTTCATGGAGAGATGTAAAAGTTTATAAGAATCATGCTTTTATGGTAAGCGAAGCTCTTGACCATGGAATGCAAGTTTTTGATTTAACAAGATTACGTAATGTAGTTTCGCCTCCTCAAACTTTTACTGCAGACAAACATTTTACTGAATTTGGAAGTGCTCACAATATAGTGATAAATGAAGATACGGGTTATGCGTATGTTGTAGGGACAAGTAAAGGTGGGTATTATAGAGGAGGTCCTATTTTTGTTAATATACAAAATCCGATTAATCCAGTTATAGAAGGTGGTTTTCTTTCTGGTGGTGCAGAACCATATAGTCATGATGCGCAGGTGATAACATATAATGGACCTGATGCAGATTATATTGGACGTGAAATTCTTATCGGTAGTAATGAAATAGAAGTTGTAATAGCAGACGTAACAGATAAATCATACCCATTTACTATTAGTGCTATCAGTTATCCCGATGTTAAATACACACACCAAGGGTGGTTTACGGAAGACATGAAATATTTTCTATTAGGAGACGAGTTAGACGAGCAAAATGTAGGTTTTAACACACGTACTATTGTTTTTGACTTCCAAGATTTGGATTACCCAAAAGAACATATGGTTTATACTGGTCCAACAGCAGCTATTGATCATAATGGATATGTAAAAGGGAATAATTTTTACTTAGCTAATTATAGTTCAGGAATTAGAGTTGTAGATATATCTAACATTGGTGCAAAAACAATGACAGAAGTTGGTTATTTTGATACATATCCATCAGGTAATAATGCTAATTTTGGTGGAGTATGGAATGTATATCCATATTTTCCAAGTGGCAATATATTGATTAGTGACCTTAACACGGGGCTTTATTTAGTAAGAAAAAGCAACCCATTAGGAGTTGAAGAAAACTCTTCCTCTAAGAAAAAAATTGTTATGTTTCCTAATCCTGTAAAGTCAAAATTGACTATTGATGGAGGTGATGGATTTAGATTTGAAAAAATTGAGATTTATAATATTTTTGGGGGAAAGGTTGGTGAATTTCATGAATTTGATACGTCAAGTGAAATTAGTTTTAATGTAAATTACCCAAGGGGTATCTATTTAATTACGATAAACTATAGTTTAACAAAAAAACTAGTTATTCAATAAAATAATTAAGAAGTGTAGTTTGTGTATAATTAAAAATAAATACGAATATATTTAAATTAATAAATAATATTTTGTGAATAAAGAGTGTTTATTTATTGTTTTATTATTAAATATGTGTGTTTTTTTTAAATAAAAATATTTTAAAGTATTTATTGTTATTTAAGTATTATTTTATAGTTAATAAATGTTAATAATAAGTTAAAATATTGAAGTGTGGTAAAATGTTAGATAATAACTACGATTAAATTCCTTAGATTGTATAACTGTTTAGTAACTAAATAGTTACAGTACGGTAAACCCGTATAAATCACTCTAAAAACCACAAATTCAATGAAAAACCTAACAATTACAATTACGTATTTGCTCGTGGTTGCTTTTGGTTATAGCCAAGCACCATGTACAAATGGAAAAGCTGGATCATACCCTTGTAAAGATTACGATTTGATGTCACACATTACACTTTCCGAAATGAGCGCCTCTGCAGGTAATGATAGTTGGGGATGGACAGATCCTACTAATGGGAAAGAGTATGCTCTTATAGGTCTTAATAACGGGACTGCTTTTATTGATATATCAGACCCTGTAAACCCTGTTTATTTAGGTAAATTACCTACTGCGACTTATAGTAGCTCGTGGAGAGATGTAAAAGTTTATAAAAACCATGCTTTTATAGTGAGTGAGGCATCAAACCACGGAATGCAAGTTTTTGATCTTACTAGATTACGTAATGTCTCTAATCCACCCCAAACTTTTTCAGCAGATACTAGGTATACACAATTTGGAAATGCTCATAATATTGTGATTAATGAAAATACAGGATATGCTTATGTAGTAGGTGCTCAAAGAAGTTCTGGTGCGTACAAAGGTGGTCCTCTTTTTATAAATATTCAGGATCCCAAAAACCCAAAAAATGCAGGAGGTTTTTTATCTGATGGGCAACAGGCTTATACACATGATGCTCAGGTAGTCACTTATAATGGACCAGATAGTAATTATACAGGTAAGGAAATACTTATAGGTAGTAATGAAATAGAAGTGGTTATTGCTGATATTACAGATAAATCTAATCCCGTAACAATATCCACAATAAATTATTCAGACGTAGGCTATACTCATCAAGGTTGGTTTACAGAAGATATGAGATATTTTATTTTAGGAGATGAAACCGACGAACAGGGAGTTGGTTTTAATACACGTACGATAATTTTTGACTTTCAAGATTTAAAAAACCCAAAACAACACATGACCTACTCAGGTCCTACATCGGCTATAGATCATAATGGATATGTAAAAGGAAATAAATTTTATCTAGCCAATTATAGATCAGGTATTAGGGTGATAGATATTGCTGCAATAGGTGATAAAAATATAAGTGAAATAGGCTTTTTTGATACATATCCTTCTAGTAATTCTGCAGCTTTTAATGGGGTATGGAATGTTTACCCCTATTTTAGTAGTGAGAATATAGTAATTAGTGATATCGAAGGAGGCTTTTTTTTAGTACGAAAAAGTAATACATCAACCCCCTGTGTAGCTTCAGTACCTAATGGATTAATGGCTTCTGGAGTTAATGCAAATTCTGCAACTATTAATTGGAATGCAATATCTAGCGCAACATATGATGTCAGATATCGCAAAACAGGAACATCATCTTGGACAACGAAACCTTCAAGCAATATATCTTATTTAATTACAGGTTTAGAAACACTAACAAGTTATGAAGCTCAGGTAAGAAGTAATTGTACTGACGGAAGCAGTTCTGAATATAGCGGTTCTATCGCATTTACCACTACTGATATTCAGATTGATTATTGTGATTCTAATGGTTTAGATGGATCAGATGAATATATAAGTAAAGTGGTTATCGGTTCTATAAGTAATTCAACAGGAAATTCTGATGGAGGATATGGAGATTATACTTCTTTATCGACAAATTTAGCTGACAATAAAACACATATAATTACCATTACACCAACTTGGACAGGTTCTACCTATGATGAAGGGTATAGTGTATGGATTGATTTTAATAGAGACGGAGACTTTACTGGAGCAAACGAACAAGTATGGACTCAAAGTCCTACAAAAAATACTCCTGTTAGTGGTGATTTTAAAATACCCGAAGGAGTTACTGAAGGAGCTACAAGAATGCGAGTATCTATGAAATATAAAGGTGTTCCTTCTTCTTGTGAGTCTTTTAAATATGGAGAAGTCGAAGATTATACGGTAATTATTACAGCAGAAGGAGGAGGAGGAGGAGAAGAAGAAGAAGACGATGAATGTATTTCTGGAATTTCATCATTTCCCTACAATGAAGGGTTTGAAAACACTTTAGGTGATTGGAAACAATCATTAGAAGATGATATAGATTGGATCATAAATAGTGGCGAAACTCCATCTAGTAATACAGGTCCCTCAAGCGCTGTAGAAGGTACATACTATGTTTATGTAGAGGCTTCGGGTAATGGAGCAGGTTTTCCCAAAAAGCAAGCAATTTTAAATTCTCCTTGTTTTGACTTAAGTGAAGCAGAATCAGCCATTATTTCATTTTCCTATCACATGTATGGTTCCTCTGATATAGGGAGTTTAGACTTAGAAGTAAGTAAGGATAATGGAGTTACTTGGGCAAGTATATGGAGTCAAAATACAAATAAAGAGAATGAATGGATAGAAGAAGATGTTGATCTTCAGGAATATGTTGGAGGAGCAATACAACTAAGATTTAATAGAATTACAGGAACTACTTGGAAAGCGGATGTAGCCATAGACAACGTTATATTTTCGACAAGATTTTTTGCTAGAAACTCACAACCAACAGCAGAAAACATTAATTTTTCTATTTTCCCTAACCCAGCCGAAGGAAATTTCATAAATGTTTTTATGAAAAGTAATGGTTATTATAAATTCGAAATTAAATCTATTTTAGGGCAATTAGTCTCTAAAGGTAATGTTACCCGAGAAATAGATGTTTCTAATTTAAAATCGGGAGTCTATTTTATGCAAATTGCTAGTGAAGGAAAAGTAATTTCTAAACGATTCGTAAAAAAATAAAGCATACATACATGAAAAAACACAAATCCTCACTAATTAAATTTATTGTCATTTTTGCATTTTTAGCTATAACAGCTTGTGGAAGCGATGATGGCAATGACAATGACAATAAAACTGATATAGTTGACCCTATAGATGAAAATAAATTTATAGGAGAAGTAGAATGGCTCAAAGTATTTGGCGGAAGTAAAGAAGATAATGCCCTGTCAGTAGTAGAAACTACTGACGGGGGTTATGCCGTTGCAGGATATACTAGTAGTATAGATGGGGATATTATCGATAAGACAGCTACAGATAGCGATTATTGGATATTAAAACTAACTAAAGATGGTAGTGTCTCTTGGAGTAAGACATATGGTGGTTCTGCAGATGATAGAGCAGAAAAAATTATTCAGACAGCAGATGGTGGGTATTTGTTAGTTGGTTATAGTAGAAGCCAAGATCAAGATGTGAGCGTGAATGCTGGTCTGCAAGATTACTGGGTTGTAAAAGTAAATACAACGGGAGAAATACAATGGGAAAAAAGTTTTGGATTTCCTGGGATTGATAGAGCTTTTTCAGTAGTGCAAACCAAAGACAAAGGATATTTTATTACAGGATTTTTAGATGTAACAGCAAGTGGGGGTGAGGGTAATGATTTAGTGAGTGAAAATTCGAAGTCTGCTAAAGGTATAAAACATGGTGTAGGTGAGTTTTGGGGAATCAAATTAGACTCGTCTGGAAATAAAGAATGGAGACGCTTTTTTGGAGGCACTAATAATGATAGAAGTTATGATGTTATACAAACAGAGGACAACGGCTTTTTGATGATTGGATCTTCTGAGAGTGTTGATTTTGACATAACTGATAGCAAAGGAAGTTATGATTTCTGGGTCTTAAAAGTAAATTCTGAAGGCACTAAACTATGGCAAAAATCTTATGGAGGTTCTGAGATAGATGTGGGTTATGCAATAGCATCTACTGGAGATGGTAAATTTATTATAGTTGGCGATTCTAGAAGTAATGATAAAGACATTACCAACCCAAAAGGAAATGCTGATTTATGGATGATACAAATAGATAGTAATGGTAATCTGCTGTGGCAAAAATCTTTAGGAGGAACTGCTTTTGATACTGGTAGGGGTATTCATAAAACACTAAATGGAGATTTTGTTATTACTGGAAATACCAGAAGTAATGATCTTGATCTAAAGATAAACAGAGGTCAAAGTGATTTATGGAATCTTATTATCGATACTACAGGAAATATTAAATGGCAATCATCATTAGGGGGAAGTGAAGCAGAATATGGAGAAAGTTGTATAGAAACCTCTGACAAAAAAATAGTAGTTGTGGGTAGTTCAGAAAGTAGTGATCATGATATACCAAGTAACAAAGGGTCTAAAGATTTAATTATTGTAAAATATAAATAACACCATTTTTCTTATGAATTTACTGCAATAAAACATTCTTTTTTCCTATCTGCTTCCAGATAAAAATAAACCGTAGCGCTGCTATGCTTGATTTTTCTCTATCGCATATATAAAAAAATTAAGACGTTTTCTTTTACAGTAATATTCAGTCTAGCGTCAAATTAATAATAATGAAAAGAAGTCTAATACTAGCGCTGCTTTTACTGGCGATAACATCTTGTATCTATGATGACAGTATTTCTATAACGGATTTAAATCTTGAAATAGCAAATGTTATAAACAAAACCTCCATAGAATTAAAAGACGGATCATATAGTAATAAAAGTAATGAAGTCTATTCCGTTTCTAACTTAAAATATATTATCAGTAATATTGTTTTGATTAAAGCTAATGGGGAAGAATATAGATACCCAATAGAAAAAAGCTATTTTTTAATAAACGAAGCTGACAAAAACAGTAAAAAAATTACTCTTACAGATATTGAAGCTTCAGAATACACCAAAATAAGATTTGGTTTGGGAGTAGACCAATCTAATTATCCATTAAATGGAGTGAATAATTTTATCCCTACTGCCAAAGAAAATGAAATGATTTGGTCTTGGTCGGCAGGCTATATATTTCTTAAGTTTGAAGGAAAGTATAACTCTGTTGATGGGGTAGATAAAGATTTTAAGCTCCATATTGGCAGTCATGGAACAACTCAGGACAATTATAAAGAAGTAACTATAAGTTTGTCTAAAGCCGTTACATTATCAGAAGAAAAAACAGCAACACTAACAATTTTAGCCGATATTTCGAAAATATTTGATAGTATCAATACATATTCTCTTACTATCAAAGATGAGATACAAATTGATCCAATTAACGCCCCAAAAATCGTAGAGAATGCAAGCACAATGTTTAGTGTAGGTAATATTTCTAATTAAATAAAAAAATTGAGAGACCTAATTTATATAGCAGTTATTTTTTTTTGTTGTTCTTGCAGCTCCGACAAAACAGATTATGTGCCTATACCCGAAAATTTAAAATTAGAGTTTAAAGTTCCGTCCAATTTTCCTGAACCAAGTTATAATATTTCCATAAATCCACCTACAGAAAAAGGATTTGAATTAGGGAAAAAGTTGTTTTATGATGGAGCATTATCATCCGATGGTGTGATATCATGTGGTTTTTGTCATATACAAGACTTTGCTTTTACACATCATACACATATTGTTAGCCATGGCGTTGATGGCGCATTGGGAACTAGAAACGCTCAACCATTGAATAATTTGGCATTCATGAAAGAATTTACGTGGGATGGAGCAGTAGTACATTTAGATTTGCAGCCTATTATTCCTATTACTGCTGAATTAGAAATGAACGAAACTTTTGAGGGTATTATAAAAAAATTAGAAAACAAGCCAGAATATGTAAAACTTTTTGCAGATGCTTTTGATGATCAAAAAATCACTACAGATAACATTCTTAAGTCACTATCTCAATTTATGATTCTCATGATTTCATCTAATTCTAAATATGATAAAATCGAAAGAAATGAAGGTTCGGTTTTTACTGATAATGAGGCAAGTGGTTTTGAGCTATTTAAATCCAAATGCAGTTCATGCCATCAAGGAACCTTGTTTACAGATCAATCTTATCGGAATAATGGCTTGCCAATAGACCCATTATATAATGATATAGGAAGAAGTCGCGTTTCTGGATTAGAAACCGATAAATATAAATTTAAAGTACCCAGCTTAAGGAATATAGAATTATCTTACCCATATATGCATGATGGAAGGTTTCAAACATTAAATGATGTGTTAAATCACTATAGCGATGGCATGGTAGATTTAGGAACATTAGATCCTGTTTTTAAAAATTCTTCATCTGTACTAGGAATACCAATGACCGAACAAGAAAAACAAAAAATTATAGCTTTTTTAAAAACACTAAGTGATGATGGTTTTGTGAACGATAAACGATTTTCCGAGTTTTAGTAAAACTTTTTTAACACCATTTTCTTTTACAGTAAACTCATAAGGGAAAATGGTATAAACAATAACTTAGTTTTTAGTAATAATTGAAAAGGGAAAAATCAAAGTGTTTTGGTAATGTTTGCTGAATTAAATTTAATATGACCATCCGTTACTTGTACCAACTTCTAAAAAAGCATACATTTGATCAATTTACACTCAAAATAGAAAGTATGAATCTTCTCAAATTTTTCAAAAAGTATCCTGATGAATCTACCTGTATTGAAGGTTTTAAGTTAAAACGTCTTGAGATGGGGATTATCTGTAAAAAGTGCAGTCATAGCGAACACTATTTTCGAAATACGGATTTAAAATTTCAATGTAAAAAATGTGGCACCCGTTTAAGTCTTCGATCAGGTACTGTTATGGAAAACAGTAAATTACCATTTCAATATTGGATGATTTGTATCGAATTAATGACACTCTCTAAAAAGAGTTTTTCTGCATTAGAAATGCAACGTATGTTGGGTCACAAGCGCTATGAACCTATTTGGTTTATGATGCATAAAATTCGTAGGGTTATGGGTAAAAGAGAAGCGAAATATGAATTAAATGGCTGTATAGAATTTGATGAAGGTTTTTTTGAAAGAGTCGACAATAAAGATGTTCTTAAAGAAAAATCGGAGCAAACCAATAAAGATACTACCCCCAATAAACGCGGAAGAGGAAGCGAAAGGCAGGCTAAAGTATTAGTTATGGTCGAATCCGAACCTAGTATTGAAGCACCTAAAAAAGGTAAACCTAACAGAAAAGTAGGTTATTTAAAAATGGTAGTGATGGAGGATTTGAAAGCAGAAAGTATTAATAAAGTGGTTGAAAAATCAGTAAATAAAACAGCATCTGCTTTAACGGATGGATATAAAGGATATGCTAAATTAAAAGAAAAAATAGTAAATCACAGTATCGTAATAGAACCCAATAAAACAAAATCCGAAAAAGTGTTTCCTTGGGTGAATAGAACAATAAGTAATGCCAAAAAAGTGCTTGTGGGGATTCATCATAATTGTATAAATCAGCAATATTTTCAAAACTATTTAGATGAATTTTGTTATAAATTCAACCGAAGATATTTTGGAAATAAACCTTCTGATAGACTTATGATTGCAGCTTTAGAAACAACTTGGTATTAGTAACGGATA
>CAVYIL010000061.1:0-6581 GCA_963768325.1 uncultured Flavobacteriaceae bacterium
AAACTCCATGATAGGCATGGTCTTAAACAATTGATTTTCCCTAAAGGCACAATAGTGGTAGAGGATAGAGCCTATTTCGATTTTCTGTTAATGTTACAAAGAGTAAGAGCAGAGAATGTTTTTGTAACTCGTATTAAAACGAATACTGTTTTTCAAACCGTTAAAGAGTTGGAACTTCCTATGGATATAGACCAAGATATTCTAAAGGATGAAATTATAACCCTTTCAAGTAAGAAAGCTATTAAAACAGGGATTAATTCTGTACAATTACGGCTAGTACACGTTTATAAAGCAGATGAAAACAAAGTAATAGAAATCATTACCAACCAATTAGACTGGAAAGCAAGGAACCATAGTAGATTTGTACAAAAAACGTTGGGATATAGAATTGTTTTTCAAAGCAATTAAACAGAATTTACAAATTAAAACCTTTGTCGGAACAAGTGAAAATGCAGTAAAATCGCAGATATATGTGGCACTAATAACCTATTTACTGCTTCAACTTATTTAAGACAATAGCTAAGAAAAAACACGCCTTTTCCAATTTTGTGGAAAAAATAAGAGTTTGCCTTAATTTTCACCTTACTCTAGACTATGTCTGCCCAATCAGGTAGGAGAAGGGGCTAAACGAGTTCGGGGAGAACCACAAGAAATAATCAACTTTAATGAAGACTTATTTTCTTGAAAACTGTATAATATCCGCCTGTTTAAAAGGGCTAACAACTAAATTTAACCATTTTTGAAAAACTTTCGGATGGTTCTGAAGTAGTATATATGATTCTTTTATATTTTTAGTTTATGACAATCTTTTTTTATCGCCAAATAGGTTGTCAAAAAAACAAGACTGCTAGAAAAATAATTGCAAGACATACCTAAAAACATGCAGGAGAACCGTTCCTTCTTTGACTATAGATTATTTATATTGTTTAACAACTTTGATTCCTCTTTGTTTACCGTTACTTAATCTAATATTTATTAAATAATTAGCTGCCGGCAAATTGTCTGGAAATGAAAAGGTACTTTTGTATCTTCCTGTATTAACTTTTTCGTCTTTAATGAATGTGCAAACTACCTTCCCTTGTCCATCTACCAAAAATATAGAAATATATCCTTGTTCGTCAATATTAGTGTCAATTGTGATGTGTTTTTCAGAAGGAACGGGATAAACCATCGTGTTCTTAATACCAGAAGTACTGCCAATACTTGTAGACAATGAGTAGTCAACTGTATTGTATCTGGATATTCCAAAGCTTATCATATTAGTTTTATAGCTTCCGATTCTACCAGCAGCAACTAGTTTTCCATCTTCTTGAATTACCATATCAAAAATATGATCTGCGTTTCCTGAAATGTTAGTAAAAACATAACCGTTGTTTCCGAAATCATTATCTAGTTTTCCGTCACTTGAGTATCGAGCTATTACAAAACCTCCTTCAGAAATAGGAGCCCCACCCGCTAATATTTTTCCATTAGCATCAGATACAACGGATTCTATAAAAATATCCTCAGATATCAGCATGCCATCTGTACCGAAATCAGTATCTAGGGTTCCATCTAACTGAAAACGAACTAAAACCGATTTGTTATAATCCAAATTATCTTTACCTATAATACCGCCTACAACAATTTTCCCATCAGACTGTATAATCGCGGAGTTCGTCAAATACGAAGAGGAATCCATAAAATCCATAACAGCACTACCTCCAATTCCAAAATCGCTTACAAGTGATCCTCTACTATTGTACTTAGTGATAAATAACTTTTCTTTGAGTTTACTGTTTCTTCTTGATCCCACAACTAGTATATTTCCCCCATCTTGCAAAATAATACTATTAGCGAATTCGGCATTAGAGGCTGATCCTATTATAACCTTACCCATAATACCAAAACGTCTATCTAAAGTACCGTCAGAATTATATCGTACTAAAAAAACATCATACCAATCGTTTTCTTTATTATTAAAAAAACCACTTACTAAAATTTTCCCATCAGGCTGGACAATAACAGAATTGGCAACTGTATATCCCGTTGAAATTATTTCTGAAATTATAACTCCATTGGATCCAAAATTAGAGTCCAAACTACCATCTTCGTTATACCTAACAACACAGTAGTTTTGAAAACCAGCGTCTCCAACAGTAATAATTTTTCCGTCAGTTTGTAAAGCTATTGCTTCTGGTGCATCAACTTCTAAGGGCGCAATGTCATAAACGACACTCCCGCTTGTTCCAAAGCTAGTGTCCAAAGTGCCATTTTTGTTATATCGAACCAGACCATGATTAGAGCCAAAATGAGAATTATAATCCGCGACTCCAGCAGTCACTATTTTACCGTCGGGCTGTATCACAAGCGTTTTAGCATAATTAATTGTTATTCCTAGTGATGTTGATGTTACTCCTCCCGTACCAAAAGATTCATCTAAGCTACCTAGTTGTTGAGCTTTTGTAGAATACGAGAATAAGCAAAATGCAATTAAAAATACTTTTAGACCAAATTTTAATGAGTCAGGAGAAAAAAAAATAAATTTCATAGTCAGTTTTAAAAAAATTAAATAACATTGTGTAATAAAACCTTTAAGGTTTGGTACGTTTTTAATAAACGCGTCAAAAGTATATAATTCCCCTCTTTTATTAAAAGAAAAATCCCCTAAATAAAAAGTATAATTTCCCTGAGGTAGTAAAATTTATGTTTGAAAGTTTAATTCAAACATCAGAATTATTATTTTCAAGCACAAACACAACTTTATAGCAACAAAGGGTATGTTTTTGAGTCCAGTTTTTAGAATTGAATATAGACTTTATGCTAAAAGTAATTATTCATGAATAAAAATGGGTTTATCTTTGCTGTTTGTTTCATAAACTATATGACGGTAGAGCTAAATCCGTTGTGTTAAAGTTTAGAAGAATCAAGTTAACCAAATAGTACTAAAAAATCTTTTATTAAATACCTACTACAGTGTTATTGATTGTTCACAAACCATATAACAATTTCTAAAAAAATGAAAAAAATAGGTAAAATATACTTCATCATCGTTTTTGTCTTTTTTATTATTTTTATGTCGGGAGTAATACAAACATTTAAACCGGTAAGGGATGTACAACCAGATGAGGTTATAAAAATCAGCGGAAAAGCCGTTAATATCCAAGAAGGGGCTAATTTTGATATTGTGATTGCTTTAGAAAATGACACACATTACTATTATATCAATCAAGGATTGCAATATAACTTAACTTTAGAACAATTACGTTCAGAAATTCTAAATAAAACAGTTACTTTGTACTCCGTCAATAGATGGACCTTTTTTACCAGAGATGGTATTATGGGGCATATATCTAAACTAATGATTGATGATAAGGTGCTATTTAATGAAATAAACGACGACACACATGAAAAAACGATCAAACTCTAATAATACGGCTCCTAAGCCGGATTATGTTTTTGGCAAGAAAAATTATACCGTGATGGGAATAGGAATTGCTGTTATAGCTTTAGGATTTCTTCTTATGGCAGGTGGAGGAAGTGATGACCCTAATGTATTTAACCCTGAGATTTATAATTTCAGAAGAATCAGATTGGCTCCAACTATTGTTTTAATAGGATTTGGCATAGAAGTATATGCTATTTTATTGAATCCCAATAAGAAGAAAAAACACTAAACAAGAGAAATATATCTGTTGCTTATTATATATTTTACTTCCAATTTAAAAAAATTCTATATTTTGTATGGAAATTATTGATGCGATTATTTTAGGTGTTGTTCAGGGGCTTACAGAGTTTTTGCCTGTTTCTTCTAGCGGACATCTAGAAATAGGCAAGGCTATATTAGGTGATAACAGTATACCTAAAGAATCCTTGTTGTTTACAGTCGTTTTGCATTTTGCAACCGCACTAAGCACTATTGTTGTATTTAGAAAAGATATACTAACAATTATTCGAGGGTTGTTAAAATTCGAGAAGAATGAAGAAACTCTTTTTGTCCTAAAAATCATAGTATCCATGATCCCTGCTATAACTATAGGGTTGCTGTTTGAAGAACAATTAGAACAATTATTTAGTGGCAATATCTTATTAGTGGGCTGTATGCTGATTATCACTGCTATATTATTATGGCTCGCAGATAAGTCTAGAGACACTCTAAAGCCTGTAAATTTCAAAGATGCCCTAATTATTGGTATTTCTCAAGCAATAGCAATGTTACCAGGCATTTCAAGAAGTGGAGCTACTATCTCTACATCTGTATTATTGGGTAATGACAAGTCCAAGGCGGCACGTTTTTCTTTTTTAATGGTTGTCCCATTAATTTTTGGTAAAATAGCAAAAGACATTTTGAGTGGAGACCTTCATTTGTCTACAGAAAACAACATCCCATTATTACTAGGGTTTTTAGCAGCTTTTATTTCTGGACTTTTGGCTTGTACTTGGATGCTTTTTTTGGTTAAAAAAAGTAAACTATCTTATTTTGCTTTATATTGTATTGCTGTAGGCATTATTGCTATCAGTTTTAGTCTCCTATAAGAAACTCCCTGTTATGATAACCGAACAAGAATATAAAGACGGTCAAGTTATTTTGATCGATAAACCACTGAATTGGACTTCTTTTCAGGTTGTAAACAAACTTAGGTGGTTAATCCGAAAGAGTTTTAATATAAAAAAAATTAAAGTTGGTCACGCAGGAACATTAGATCCTCTAGCTACTGGATTACTAGTTATCTGTACCGGAAAGTTTACCAAACATATTGACACATATCAAGGACAAACTAAAGAATACACAGGCACTTTTACCCTTGGAGCAACAACTCCGTCGTATGATCTGGAAACCGAGATTGATCAAATATTTTCTATTGATCATATTACTGAAAATCTTATAAAAGAAGCTGCTGTAGGTTTTATTGGTGAGATAGAGCAGTATCCACCTGTTTTTTCTGCTTTAAAAAAAGATGGGAAACGATTATATGAATATGCTCGTAGTGGAGAAGAAGTTAAGATTTCTTCTAGAAAGATCAGAATAGATGAATTCGAAATAACAAGAGTTAACTTGCCAGAAGTAGATTTTAGAGTGGTTTGTGGTAAAGGCACCTATATTCGATCATTAGCATATGACTTTGGAAAAACACTTGCTTGTGGAGCCTATTTAAGTCGACTTAGAAGGACTAAAATAGGTCATTTTTCTGTAAAAGAAGCAATTACAATTGATGTTTTTGAGAAAAACCTACAAATAAAAAAGGAATCTCTATAAAATATCACTTTCAAAAAAAAGTTATCTATAGTAAAGCTATCCATATTAATGAAACTTTCCGGAAAATATAAAGCTTTTATAATAACCTCTATGCTAATGGGTATAGTTATACTTAGTTTGTATAATATACATATGCTTGATAAACAAGAGGTAACTACCGAAACTTTTTTAGAGATTCCTCTCGAACAATTTTTAGAAAAAGTAACTGAAGAAGAGAAAGAACCCGAAATTAAGGAAAATAGAAAGATTGTAGCTGCTAAAAAAACTCATGATGCATATAATGAAGACTTTGAAGACCCCGATGAAAAAAATAATTTTGAAGAGAGGTTAAAAAACCTTATGAATACGGCTAGTGAGGGTAGTGAAAGTAAAAAAGAGTCATTAGATGATGATGGGGAGGTTCCTATCATATCTTCTGATGACGAAAGTAAAAACAAAAGAGAAGATACTGGGACTAAAAACGATACTAAACCTGCTAATAGTGTCACAAACAATAGAAATAGCTCTTTATCCTTTAGTCTAAAGAACCGAAAAGCTATCGATCTTCCTAATCCTGTATATACCTGTAATGGTAGTGGAAAAGTGGTTGTTAGGATTAAGGTAAATCATAACGGATATGTTGTGGATACTAAAATCGACAAAAAGAATTCTACTACTAAAAATGAATGTCTTTTTGATAATGCTCTCAACTATGCAGAACAGGCGTTGTTTTCTAGATCAAATACGACAGAGCAAAAAGGATCTATTACCTATTATTTTGATTACACCCTATAGTTTTAAAGCAGGTTTATTATTTCCCTAGCAATATTTTCACCCTTGTCTTTGTTGTACCAAATTTGTAAATTCTGTTTGAATTCAGCGTCTAAGTTTATGTTTTTTTGTCTTGTGATTTTCAATCATTTGAGTAGCTATTGAAGATCTGGGACTCCATGAATTTATGACTTCCTTATTAATAGTATCATACATTATGAGTTTAGGAATTGACCTACTTCCGTTAGTCAAAAATTGACTCATTAACTCATCGTGATCGTCTCTAGAACTAACCCGTGGATTAATACCTTTATTTAATTCTGCCAATTTGTTAATCACAGGTAATGCCTGAGCTGCATCTCCACTTCAACCTTCTGACAACGCTAACCAAGTTGCATCTATTTCTGTATTAATACCGTTTTTCTTATGAATTTACTGCAATAAAATATTCAATCAATTCGATTAAAGCAATTTCTTTAGTTTCCTCCATAATTAATTTCTCTTTAGCGAATAAGTCGAAACATGATTGTTAAACTTACAGTATTACTTCTTTCAGATCTAATTGCGTGTCAGGATTAGAAATTTAAGAATTTAC
>CAVYIL010000062.1:0-23817 GCA_963768325.1 uncultured Flavobacteriaceae bacterium
ATGACTATCCGTTACTAATACCAAGTTGTTTCTAAAGCTGCAATCATAAGTCTATCAGAAAGTTTATTTCCAAAATATCTTCGGTTGAATTTATAACAAAATTCATCTAAATAGTTTTGAAAATATTGCTGATTTATACAATTATGATGAATCCCCACAAGCACTTTTTTGGCATTACTTATTGTTCTATTCACCCAAGGAAACACTTTTTCGGATTTTGTTTTATTGGGTTCTATTACGATACTGTGATTTACTATTTTTTCTTTTAATTTAGCATATCCTTTATATCCATCCGTTAAAGCAGATGCTGTTTTATTTACTGATTTTTCAACCACTTTATTAATACTTTCTGCTTTCAAATCCTCCATCACTACCATTTTTAAATAACCTACTTTTCTGTTAGGTTTACCTTTTTTAGGTGCTTCAATACTAGGTTCGGATTCGACCATAACTAATACTTTAGCCTGCCTTTCGCTTCCTCTTCCGCGTTTATTGGGGGTAGTATCTTTATTGGTTTGCTCCGATTTTTCTTTAAGAACATCTTTATTGTCGACTCTTTCAAAAAAACCTTCATCAAATTCTATACAGCCATTTAATTCATATTTCGCTTCTCTTTTACCCATAACCCTACGAATTTTATGCATCATAAACCAAATAGGTTCATAGCGCTTGTGACCCAACATACGTTGCATTTCTAATGCAGAAAAACTCTTTTTAGAGAGTGTCATTAATTCGATACAAATCATCCAATATTGAAATGGTAATTTACTGTTTTCCATAACAGTACCTGATCGAAGACTTAAACGGGTGCCACATTTTTTACATTGAAATTTTAAATCCGTATTTCGAAAATAGTGTTCGCTATGACTGCACTTTTTACAGATAATCCCCATCTCAAGACGTTTTAACTTAAAACCTTCAATACAGGTAGATTCATCAGGATACTTTTTGAAAAATTTGAGAAGATTCATACTTTCTATTTTGAGTGTAAATTGATCAAATGTATGCTTTTTTAGAAATTGGTACAAGTAACGGATGGTCATATAGAATAATCACTTTTTACTTCTTTTGATTTGTCGACCTTATTACGCCACCTTCGCCTTCTTATACATAAATAAACTGCTTTACCTCTTATGGGAAAGTCTTGTATTTGTTTCCTGTCATAAAAACCTTTGGACTCATATTCAAAAGACCTATATTCTTTGGGGATTATGTTTTTCTCATCTAAATAGATATAAAAACAGTCTTGCTTAGTTTGTAAATTGCCCAATTCTTTAAAATCAACAATATCAAAATGAGTTAATAGTCCTTCTGGCAAAATTGAATGGATATACTGGTGCAAGCTGACCCCCCTTCCAGCATCGATCAAAGAGTCAAAAACTAACTGACGTTCTGACGCATGCTGACCCCCTAAAAAAGAGATAACATAGCAAAATAGGTTAGCGATTTTAGTATCATCTGTTGCTGATTCTGGAGTAAGTTGACCCCTTTATGCTATAGGATTTATTTTATTCTGGAGTAAGTTGACCCCCATAGTTTCGATGGATGTTAAATTTATTCTAGATTAAATTTTCCCTATTAAGTTATTTCTAATAAGTTCTTGATTTTGTTTTTATTAGATGATTAATACTATAGTAATCATCAAAAGATAAGTTATGGCAGGAAAACCCAAACGTATGAGTCTTGTTAAACAAATATTAAGAATGCACAATCTAGGAAAAGGTTATAAAAGTATAGCCCGCTCACTGAGTATCAGTAAAAACACGGTAAAGAGTTATATTTCTAGGGTGCTTATCAGTGGTATTCCTATTTCAGAACTGCTTTTATTGGAAGATCCCGAACTAGAAAAATCTTTATTATCTGGCAATCCAGCCTATAAAGATGCTCGTTATGAGCCTATAAAAGAAAAGTTGGTTTATTATAACAAAGAGCTTACAAGAGTTGGAGTCACCCGCATTACCCTATGGGAAGAATATAAGTCTGATTTTCCATTGGCACATTATAGTTACAGTCAATTTTGTGCCTTATTACGACAATATCAATTTAGTAGTAAGCCTTCCCTTGTGTTGGAACATTTTGTTGGAGATAAACTATATATTGATTTTGCAGGTAAGAAGTTATCCTACATTGATAGGGATACTGGAGAGGAGATTTATGTTCAAGTCTTTGTTGCTTGCTTACCCTACTCAGACTATAGTTTTGCAATGGCAGTTCCTAGTCAAAAAATATCAGATTTTATATGGGCATTACAAAGCTGTTTACAGCATATAGGAGGTGTCCCCCAGACTTTAGTTCCCGATAATTTAAAATCTGCTGTAATCAAAGCAAATAGATATGAGCCAACTATTAATCAAGTTTTGGAAGATTTTGCTAATCATTATGGAACAACAGTAACACCAGCTCGTGTTAGAAAGCCAAAAGATAAAGCTCTTGTAGAGAATCAAGTAAAACTCATTTATAGTCGAGTATATGCCAAACTACGTAATCAACAATTCTTTGATTTATCTTCTTTAAATAAAGCTATTGGAGAAAAGATGCAAGCGCATAATCAAACCCGAATGCAACGTAAAGACTATTCAAGGGAAGAAAAGTTTTTAGCTCAGGAGCAACATACCTTAAAAGAGTTGCCAGATCAAGATTTTGAAATTAAGTATTATAAGAGTCTTAAAGTAGCTAATAATAATCATATTTATCTAAGTGAAGATAAGCATCATTATAGTGTTCCTTACTCCCATATAGGTAAGCAAACAGCGGTAATATATACCAGAACACTGGTGAAAGTATTTAGTGATGGAGAATTAATTGCGGTACATCCTCGAAGCTTAAAAAAGGGAGGGTACACTACTAAAAAAGAACACTTATGTTCTGAGCATCAATACTATAAAAAACGTAGTCCAACCTATTATTTACAAAAAGGCTATGAACATTCAGAAACGGTATACCAATACATTCAAGCCATATTCAAACAAGATATCTATCCAGAACAACTCTACAGGACTTGTGAAGGTATTTTAAATTTATCAAAGAAAACAAATAGATCAGAATTCTTACAAGCCTGTGAAATAGCAATAGAGAATTCTAATTATTCATACACCTTCTTAAAAAAAATATTAGAAAACAAAATGACTAAAGACAACCCTGATACTGCCATTACAAAACCCTTACCAAAACACGCAAACATTAGAGGAGCAAATGCTTTTAAATAATTAATTAATTAATTAATTAGTAATACATTAAACATCAAATTCTATGACAAAAATTGAAAATCAAATTAAAGAACTACGACTACTAGGAATGGCTACTAGTTGGAATGCCCTTTTGGAAACAAAGCAACATTACGAATTATCTTTATCTGAAGGCTTGGAAATACTATTACAAGGGGAGAAAGAAGATAGAATAAACAGACGTTTTGAAAGACTTAAAAGAGGGGCTAAGTTTAGATATAGTGCCACAATAGAAGAATTAATTTATGATAATACTAGAGGGCTTAATAAGTCTCAAATAACAGAATTAGCTACGGGAAACTATCTAAACAAAGGAGAATCTATACTTATTACTGGGGCTACTGGGTGTGGGAAAAGTTTTGCTGCATCTGCTTTAGGACATAGAGCCTGTTCTCAGGGAATAGCAGTATTATATTTTAATATTCAAAAATTATTACTTAATATAAAAATGGCAAGAATTGATGGGAGTGTCTTTAAACTATTTGATAAAATAGCTAAAGCAGGATTACTTATACTTGACGATTTTGGATTAGCACATTTAGATAAAAAACAACAAATGGATTTAATGGAAATTATTGAAGATAGACACGCAAAAAAAGCAACTATAATAGTAAGTCAATTACCAATTACTAGTTGGTATGAGATAATAGGAGAAGCGACTATTGCTGATGCAATTTTAGATCGATTGGTACACACTTCTCATCGCATTGAACTTAAAGGAAAAAGTCTAAGAAAAAAACTGTAATTTTGTCAGTAACTTATCTTTTTAAAGAAAAATCAACAGGGGGGTCAATATGACCAGAATGGGGGTCAACATCATCAGAATATCCAATTGAAGAAATTATTGAAAAATTCATTCCATTTTTTATGCAAACTTAAGGATTCTCCCCAACTTTTTTATGTGACCCGTACTATTGTGGTTAACAAAGCTTCCGTTTTAATAACATCAGGGTATTTAATCACATAAGTAAGCACTAATAAAATGATGATTAATACAAAAAATAAAAGATTTCCCCAACGTATCATCCAATGGGGGACTTTATCTAATATTTCTTGAACTTCTTCGCTACGTAATTCTGTGTTTTCTAATAGATTTGACATTCTAATTACCGAGTTCTAATTGATTTTTTACCAGATGATAATAATTTCCTTGTTGGCGAACTAAAGATTCGTGATTTCCGATTTCTACAATTTTACCTTGATCTAAAACCACAATCTGATGCGCATTTTTCACGGTGCTTAGTCGATGCGCAATAACTACTACCGTTTTGTTTTTGAAAAAAGTATGTAATTTTTCCATAATCGTTTTTTCATTATTAGCATCTAATGCACTTGTAGCTTCATCAAAGAATAAATACTCTGGTTCTTTATATACTGCACGAGCAATTAACAAACGTTGTTTTTGTCCTGTACTTAACCCCATACCTTCCATGCCGATTTTGGTGTTATAGGCTAGGGGCAAGGTTTCTATAAATTCTTTTATATTAGCCACATCTACTGCATGCGCTAATTTCTTTTTATCAATATAATCTTCTCCGACTGCAATGTTATTAGCTATAGTATCACTAAAAATATACCCTTCTTGCATTACAACACCACAAGGGGTTCTCCAAGCTTTTTCCGACATATGTTGCAAGTCATAACTACCAAGTTTTATTTGCCCTTGGTTAGGTTTATAAAATTTTAATAATAGTTTCATTAATGTAGTTTTTCCACTACCACTAGCTCCAACAATAGCTGTAATTTTGTTTGCAGGCAATTGTAGGTCTAAATTTTTTAATACCATTTGGTCAGATCCCATATACCTAAAGGACACATTGGTAAGTTGAAGGTCTACATTTTTTGGTATTTCAATTATTTTGGGATTATCAAGGGGCTCTTCCTCTTCATTATTATGAATTTCAGATAATCGTTCTAATGCTATTCTAGCATCTTGTAGTTCTCTAATAAAGTTTATTAGCTGTACTAATGGAGAGTTGAGTTGTCCTACAATATAACTGATGGCTAACATCATCCCTAGTGTAATCTCTCCATCTATAACTAGTTTAGCCGAAAGTACAGTAATGAGTATGTTTTTTAGTTCATTTATGAAACCAGAACCAACATTTTGATATTGTTCTAATGCTAATCCAGCAATTGAAATTTTAAAAAGTCTAGCTTGCAGAAACTCCCAAGACCAACGTTTTTGTTTTTCGGCATTATGTAGTTTTATTTCCTGCATTCCGTTGATGAGTTCAATAACCTTACTCTGTTCTTGGCTTACTTGAGAAAAGTGTTTGTAATCTAAATCGTGTCTTTTTTTAAGAAAAAGAACTATCCAAAACAAGTAAAGAATACTACCAACTAGGAAAACTATAAATATGGGGACACTATAATAGATTAATACTAAACTAAATACGAGTAGATTAACTAATGAAAATAACACATTTAATGATGATGTTGTTAATATTCGCTCTACACGTTTATGATCTGCAATGCGTTGTAGTATATCTCCCGTCATTTTAGAATCAAAAAAGGCGATGGGTAAGTGCATTAGTTTTATGAAAAAATCAGAAACTAATGCAATGTTAATTCTAGAACTTAAATGGAGTAATATCCAACTTCTTATTACCTCAATGGCCGTTTTACCTATAAAAAGAGCCAATTGTGCAAAAAGGATGAGATAAATAAAATGAATGTTTTGATTTTTTATCCCTACATCTACAATACTTTGGGTTAAGAAGGGAAAAATAAGTTGTAATATACTTGCTGCAAATAATCCAATAATTAATTGCCATATAAGGTGTTTATATTTAATAGTATATTTTGATAAAAATGAAAATCCTAATTTTTTTTCATTTTTATCAAAATCAGAAGCATAAAATTTTGGCGTAGGTTCTAATAATAGAACTACGCCTTCTTCTGTTAGGTTGTTGGCATTATTACCTATCCAATGTTTTAAAAAGTTAGATTTATCGTATTTTAATAACCCATGCGCAGGATCAGATATATAAAAAGTATTCTTTCTAATTTTATAAAGTACTACATAATGCATTTTATTCCAATGTAAAATACAGGGTAATGGTGCTTCTAAAATTTGATCTAAACTTATTTTAACGCCTAAACTTCGAAATCCTATTTTTTCGGAGGCTTCACTTAATCCTAATAGACTACTACCCGAACGTGTAGTTTCTGTTAATACTCTTAATTCTGATAGCGCAATATGTTTATTATAGTGTTTTGCTATAATTTTTAAACAAGTAGGACCACAATCTTTTGTATCATGCTGATGATAAAAAGGAAAATTATTTTTCAAAATAGTTTAACACTTTATTTTTTAGGCTGATAATCTGGATGCCCAGTTTGCCAAAATGCAAATGCCATAATATCTGCTAATTCTTCATTTTTTTTGTTTTGTGAAGCTTCAAAACCATGCCCACCTTCAAAATCAACAGATAATAAAACGGGTTTATTAGAGGCTGTGGCTTCTTGTAATCGAGCTGCAAATTTAGCAGGTTGCCACGCTGGTACTCTTGCATCGTTCATCCCAGCGGTAAGGTATACCGCAGGATATTTTACGTCCTCCTCAATATGATGATAAGCATCCATCTCTAATAAAGCTTTACATTCAATAGAATCTTTTATAGTTCCAAATTCTTTGATATTAAACTTACTAATTGGGTCAGATTCTAATCGCATAGTATTAAAAAACCCAACTCTAATAATTGCCGCAGAAAATAAATCAGGACGTTCAGTTATAGCTCTTCCAATAGTTATTCCTCCAGCACTAGCTCCCCAAACTGCAATTTTATCAGTAGTGGTATAATTATTTTTAATAAAATATTCAGTACTAGCAATCAAATCTTTCCATGAATTATATTTGGTTGTTTTGAAGCCACCCTTATGCCAAGCATCTCCTTTCTCTCCACCACCACGTACATGAGCTACTGCATATATACCACCTTCTTTGACCCAATGTAATAAGTAAGGGTATAGATAAGGTGAATTTGACCAATTATAAGATCCATATGCATTTATTAACAAACGACTGTTTTTATCTTTTGTTAGGCTTTTTTTGTATATAATAGAGAGAGGAACCATAATTCCATCATGAGAGGGAATTTCGATTTCTTCAACATTGACATCATCTAATTCAGGATAATTTTTAACAGGGTTTAAATTAGCTTTCTTAAATTTATTGAGATTAAAATTGTATTGATAACGTTCTCTTTTACTAGTCCAACCTTCAATCTTGATCCATAAATCTGAATATTCATAGCCATTAGATTGTAAATTTATATGCCCTGATGACTTAGGAAGCGGTATTTCTTTACTTTTTAGAGTAGATTCATCAAAGCGATATAATTTCGCCATTACTCCATTTTTAGTTTTTACATAAAATAATCCTTGACTAGTTAAAGTGAAGTCTGTTATAACAGAATTAGGATCTTCTTCTATTAAAATTGTAGGATTATTAAAATCAGGTGCTTTTAAGGAAACTTTGCAAATCTTGAAATTGGATGCTTTTTTAGCCGTAGTATAGTATAAATTGTCATTTTCAATGAAAAACGAGCCAATTTTTTCATCTTTACTATATAACGGTTTCCAAATGTTTTTATTTGTTAAATTATTTGTGGGAGCATAGTATGTATCTCTATATTTTGAAGCACCAACTATAGCTCCTAATGTATATGTATTGCTGGGAGATGTTAGGTAAATAATGGGTAATTCTTCACTCCCTATAGTATAATTAGGATACAAAGTTTTAGATAGGATATCGGTAAATACTCCTGTATTGCTGTTATATATAATGGCTTTAGGATTTTTTAAATAATCAGCTTCTTTAGAATTTATAATAGGGGTATAAGTAAAAATAAATCTATTATTATCTGGTAACCACTCTACTCCACCTAAAGCATTAGGCAATGCGTGACCTATAGCATTAGGCATTATTTTTTTTGTTTTAACATTTAGAATTTTTAATTCAGAAAACTCTTCATCATTTTTTGTTAATCCAATAACTATTTTGGATCCATCCCAACTAGGCTGAATATAATTTATGGAATAGTCATTATTGATTTTCTCAGGATCGAACAATAAAGTTTCAATATTATTTGTTTTAGATCTAAAATATAGTTTTGAGTGTTTATCATTAGTTAATTTTTTTAAATAGAATTCCCCTTTATCCTTTATGATTTTTAACTTACTAATGGAAAAGGAATGCGGATCTGGAGAGGAATTAAGTCTATTTAAAAGAGTTGCTTTACCGTTAATGTCATTTATAGTTTTAATAGATAATTCTTTTTGAGATTTTAACCAATTAAGAACGACTGAGTCATTTAAATTCTCAATATTCCTGTAATTATCTTCCACTATTTTTTTATTATTGAATTCATCAAATACTTTTTCTTGAGTAATTTCAGGATAAAAGAGGGTGTTTTTTTTTTGAGTGCATTGTGTGCAAATTAGTATCAGTAATAGAAATGAAAAATTTCTTATAAAAATCATATCTGAAAAATATTAAAAAAACTTATGGTTATGAATCAAACAAGTGAGTATTAAAATACTCACTTGTTTGTTAATGTATAGTTTTATTGTTCATTAGGAGGGTTTTGAGTCCCAACTTTAGAATCATCATTTCCACCAACAATCACTTTTTGATTGTTAATTTTAGCTATTTGAAATTTTGTTAGATTCAATTTTGAATTAAATTTAGGTGTTTTCATTTTTAAGTTTTTGTTAAATTTTGATTGGCAATATAATATTAAATAAAGAATCCTTATTATAAAACATTGATGATATTTATAAATATCATCAATGTTTTTGTTTTATAATACACTCGTCATGAAGTACCTACATTGGTTTTAAGAGATTTTATAAAATATGAAGGGTAAATTCCAGTTTTTTTATGAAAAGCATTTGTAAATGATTGAGCTGTATTAAATCCTACTTCTTCTGCAATTGCTTTTATAGTGTACGATCTAAACTGTTTATCGGTTTTTAATTTTTCAATTGCATATTCTACTTTTAAATTGTTTAGATAATTAGAAAAGTTTGTGTTTTTAGATGAATTAATGATATTGGATAAATATGTACTATTAGTATTAAATTCTTTAGCTAAAGAATTTAACGTGTATTTTTTAGTGATGAATTTTTTAGATTTTTCAAAATTATTTAATGACAAAACTATTTTTTCGATAATATCTTTTGGTAGTTCAAGTGTAGAAGTAATTACTGTAGTATTATTAGTAGTTTTTGATCCTTCATTTTTAGTAGAAGATAGTAATTTGTTAAATCTCATTTTATAAATTATTTTTTTTCTAATAAAATAAAATAAAATAATAATAAGTAAAAAACTAATGCTGGTGATAAAAACAAGCCTTTTTTTGTTAAAATCGTCTTTGTTTTTTAAATCAGAAATTAAAATTTCTTTTTCTGATAAAAGTTTTGGAACATCAAATTTTTCTACTATTTGCATATCCAAATTTGTGTACTCCTTTTTCATTATGCTATCAATGGATAATAATTTATCAACAGTTTTTAATTGTTCTTTATAATTTTTAATTGATTTGTAATGAATATATAATTTTTGATTAGCTTGTCTGACTTGAAAAATAACTTGAGGATTTGTTTTGTAAATAGAGTCTATTTTTTTCAGGTAATTAATTGAAGTCTCTAAATTCTTAATTTCTCGATAAGTATCACTAATAATTAAATAACTATCGCATAATGATTTCTTTTTTGTCTGAATCAAATTGGAACCTTTAATTAAACTATCAAGAGCTCCTTTATATTCTTTTTTTAAAGATCTTGCTCCACCAAATGATAACAAAAAATAGGGATATAAATTATTTTTGTGAATTAAACTTTCTTTAATTCCAATAGTATTTACAATAAGTGCTGAGTCTATTTTATTATTTCTTATATAAGAATCTGCTAATGCGAATAATGATTTAAAATATTGGTCTTGGTGTCTCTTTTTGGAGTATTCATTCTTGAAAAAAAGAATATTTTTTTTAAATATAGGTAATGCTTCTCTCTCTTGATCTGCTGCATTTTTTAATAAGCCTATATAATGATTTACTTTTAATAGATGGAACTTATCTTGTTGTTTCGTAAAATACTTGTTAGCAATTAGGTATTGATCGAGAGCTTCAGTATATCTGGCTAAGTAATAAAGTTGTATCCCCTTTTGTAAGTAGCCTTTCGCAAGGTATTCTTTGCTATTATTCTTTGCTATTTGGATAATACTATCTGCATAAACTACCGCCTTATTGGAGTGAGAATATAATAAGGAATTCAAATAATAGCCATTAGCTATTTGTAACGTGTCTTTTTTTTGCTTTGCTTTGTGCAAATAAGAACTTGAAAACTCTTTTTTTTGTGTTTTATCCAGTGATAGAAAAAGTTTTTCAATTTCATTCAAAGACTTATCATATAAGTCCTCTATACTTTGACTATTCACAAAATGAGTTATTGTAAATAAGAATAGAAGAAGTGTATACTTTGTGATATTAAAATTCATGAATTGGATTGGGTTTTGCAAGTTGTACTTGATAAATTCTAAATAAACTATCATAACAAACAAGTTCATGCAAACGTTGTTGATCTCTAAATATTCTATTAATTAGCATATGAATTATACTAGATAGAAAACTAGATAAAGAGGTGTCATCCATTTTTGTTTTTAATATTGTATTACTAACTTCTATTAATTCCTTCTTTTTTTTATCCATTAGGATTAATAAGGGTTCATATTCATCATGGGATTGTAGGGTCATAAATGTTTCTACTTGTTGTTTTAAAGCTTGGTGTTTTTTATTCAATTGTTTGTTTAATTGTTTATTCGAATGAAACTCTTTTTTAAACGCTTGTAGATTTGGTTTTACAAATGCAATTTTATTCTTAAGGTCATAATTAAATACGTGCAATAAAATGTCTATAGATTTTAATGCATACATAAATAATAAATCATCTTCATATATCCAACTTAAAGCAGCAACACAATCCATACTATCGATATAAAATATATGTTCTGCAACAGCTATAGTATTAGTGCCATATCGTTCTATCTCTCGTTGGTACGTATCTGTTTGTACTTTCCAAATTAAACCCGAATTAATATAAGGATAGACTGCTTTTTTTACTTCCTGAATAATGTTTCCAAGATTTGTAATTTCACTACAATGAAAACGGATACGTAAATGTGGATTAGGATCTGAATAACGTATAAAAAACCACTTATCAATAAGGTTATTTGCTAATAATGTATCAGTTAATGGTTTTATCACATCCACTAAAATAGTGTCTGCAGTTCTTGTACCACAATACAATTTATAATATATCCACTCTTCTCCCAGTATAAATGTTCGTTGCATTAGTGAATAGATTTTAGTTTTTGAGTATTATAAAAAGTAAAAATACTTTCATTCGTAAAGTGTTCATTATTTCTTTTTACGACGGAATTTTCTGTAAATAAAAACTCTTCTAGTACGCTATCTTCTTTGTTCTTAATCGTGTTAAGGAGTAGTTTTATACTATCTACATGTTCAAAATCAATAAGTAGTCGATTATCCCCTTCTGCTAATTGTATATATTTTGGTATTTGATGCTTTATTCTCCAGTCTGCTATATTTTTTAATAATAAAAGATCATCAGAATAATGATTCCTAAAAGACTGAACCTCTTTTTTAGAAATAGTCCACCTAGCTTTTGCTAAAATGATGTTTTTATAGGTTACTCTTGGTAAAAACGAATGATTTTGAGTTATAGAAGCCCAAGAAAAACTCAAATACGGTCTTTTGTTTTGATACTGTAAGTCACACAAAAATTGATAAATAGGCAGCGCTTTTGGTCTATAATTATGTGCATTGGTTAGCCTTGGGAGTATTTCTTTTTGTAATCGTTTGGATCGTAAAACAATAGAATTGTATCTAATAGAAACCCATATATCTTCTATAGGGATTTGTTGCGTTTTTGGCAAAGATGATTTAGCAAGATAAGGGATTTCATAATTTCTTAAATGTGGTCTTTTTAAAATATTACCAACTCTAGCCTCTGGGAGATGCACTATTTCGGCTATTATTTTATCAGGGTTCATTTGTTGTTCAATAGTTGTGCTATTCTTCACATGCTCCAATAGGTTTTTATCTCCATGGCAAAAACGAGCTAAAAGTTTACCCGCTCCAGCACTTAAGCCTTGGAGTACTACTTTTTCTTCTTCATCATGGATAATTATTTCAGCAAAAGCAGATAAGGTATCTGGTAAATCCTTCCATTTGGTTTCTATATTTTCGAAATCCTCATCTTTAAGTTCTAACGTATAACTATCACTCGAATGTAGAAGTTTATTATAAATAATTTCATCCACATCAGATAAAGGAGTAGATTCCTCTAAAGGAGTATCATATTTAGGTGTAATATCTTGTAAAAAAGGAGTCGTGTCCGATATAGCTCGGTTTTGCAAATATCCAATACCAGATTCAATATCTAAAACTTGCGCAAGTGGCATCTCTCTACTTTCATAGCGTTCTAAAAATGCTTTTTTAAAGGATTCTAGGTTTTTATGTTTTCTTACTGGAGTTAATTTGTTTAGTAATGGTAGCGCTTTTTTTATAGCGTACGCGTGTTTAATTGCTATATTATTCTTTTTGATTTGAATAAATAAATCGGTTTGAAACAAGTATTTTGGTTCAAAAGGAGCTGCTATATTTTTCACAACATTAGTGATGTTATCATATGTTATTATATCATTTCCAATGGACTGGTCTAATTGCTTTAACTCTTCTTGTAGAGATTTTAATAGTATTGTTGTTGCTTCTTTTCCTTTGTGTGTGTTGAGGGAAGAAATAATAGAAGTAAGAGTATCTATACCAGTAACATTAATTTCTAATTCACTAACAAGAATTTGATTAGCGATAAGGGTTTCAATATACATTTTAGCATCTTCTAAAGTAATTCCATCTTCCACTAAATTAGTAGCTAATGCAAAGATCGTTTTTCCATCTTTTGAAGAAGTTATGCATTTTTGAAGATAATCCGTTACCTCAATAGCTTCTATACTATATGTTCTGTTTGTGCTTTCCAAATGGAATTCGATATATCGATATTGATTTGCTATTCTATATAAAGATGTATTGGGGTAATATAATAATTGTTCATTATAATTATTGTCTTCTAATATTTTATTCAATAAAGAGGAAATATAATTCATATCAAAATGAGTAACTCGACTATGCTGATGGAGAGGAGAAAGAATAATAGAGCTTTCTTTTTCTAACTTACCAACACTTACTCCAGCAAATAATCCATATGGAGTACACCGAGTGGATGCTCTTATTATATATTTTAAAAAAGAATGTCTTAACCGTTCGGATTTTTCTTTATTTTCAATTCCGTTTTTACTATAAACGGCAATTTGATGATATAAATCTGGTGAAGCTAAAAAGAGACTTTCTTTTATGGTTTTATTTTTCCATACTATTTGTAACTCCTTTAGTCCAAATTTCCCTTTTTGAATAAAGCTATAATAAAAATTTAGAGAAAAAAGAGGTGTTCTTAGACAATAAGTAGTAAGAAAATGATAAGGATTAGGTTGGTTTTGCATTAGTAATTTCAAAAACTGAGGCACAAATGTAGTGATTTTATATGGTTTTCACTTTTGTTTATTAATGGTTTAGAAGCTACTACATTACGGGGGTATTTACGTGTTTAAATTTATGAATTTAAGGTTGAGATTTACATATTTCATCAAAATGGATTTCATAATGGGGAAATAGTTCTGGTATATTTGCATCAAGTTATCTACTTGTAAAATTATATAGAATATTTTATTGGGAGATTAAAAAAGTAAATATTGGAATAAAGTATTAACGCATAACAACTAATAATCTTTTGGTGAAATTATCATAATTTCTTTTTAAAATAGGTTAAAAACACCCCAAATAATTAGTCATAAGTGTTGATTACTCCCAAAAGGCTTTTATGTTTTAAGAAAGTTCCTTTTATCAATTTGTCTTATGAAATGAGAATAATGAAGGATATCTAATCTAGTATTGTATAAGCAGATTAATTACATAAACTAACAGATGAAAAATTTTAGTGCCATTTTATTTTTTTTAATTCATTTTTACAGTTTTTCCCAATTCCAGATATCGGGAAGGGTAAAAGCTACTTTACAGCCAGTCGAGTTTGCTAATGTGGTCTTAATGAATAAAAATGATGATATTATTTCGGGAACAATCACGAATGATCAAGGTTTTTTTAAGTTAAATGTGTCCAAAGACAACTATATATTAAAAATAAGTGTTTTGGGGTATAAAGATTGGAACCAAGAAGTTAACCTGAATAAAGATATAAATTTAGGTATCATAACTATATCAGAAAGTGAAAATGAATTAGGAGAAGTTACAATAACATCTAAGATGCCTACTGTCAAAAGAAAGGTTGACAGGTTAGTATTCAATATAAAAAATAGTATTGTTTCTACTGGAGGCGATGCAATGGATATCTTGCAAAAAACACCAGGCGTTCGTTGTAAAGGATCGGAAATTAGTTTATTAGGAAAAAGTAATGTTCAGGTTATGGTAAATAACCAACTTCTTAGATTATCTGGAGAAGATTTATCAAATTATCTGCGAACGCTGAATTCTGAAAATATTTCCAAAATAGAAGTAATCACCAATCCTCCTGCAAAATATGAAGCAGAAGGGAATAGTGGACTTATTAATGTTATACTAAAAAATGTTAAGCGAAACTACTTTGGAGGGTATCTCAGAACTACTTATCAGCAAACCACCTACCCAAAAGGATATGTAGGTGGAGGGGTGACCTATCAAAAAAACAAGCTTTCTGTTTTTGGTAATATAAATACAGGTAAAGGGTCTACGGGTCCAACAGAAACGAACAAAGTTTTATATAAAAATCAATTATGGGATACAGAAAGTGATCAAATAAATTTTAATGAATTCATGTCAGGTAGAGCTGGAATTGATTATGTTGTCACTAAAAAAAAATCTATTGGGATTCAATACTTAGGAAGTACGAATAGACCTGTTATTGAAGAAAATATACAAACAAATATCTTTAATAGATCATATAATAGTATTGACTCTATAATTCGTACGAATGGAATGTCAGATATTAAAAACTATTACCATTCATTAAATGGTCATTTTAAATCAGAACTGGATTCAATAGGGAAAAATATATCTATAGATGTTGATTATCTTAAATATAAGAACACGTTATCTAGACTAAATAATACAAGGAACTATTTAGCTAATGAGATTTTTGTTTCAGACTCGAATGAGATTCTCAAGAACAATTCCAGACAAGAAATACAATCTTTTACTTCTATTCTAGATGTTGAATGGCCTCTACATTTTGTTAAACTTTCTTTTGGAAGTAAAGTCTCCTTTACGAAAAATGTTAGTAAAATTCAATCCTTTAATTTTAAAAACAATATTTATGTACTAAACAGTAGTCAATCTAATCAATTTGAATATAAAGAAAATATACAAGCGGCCTATGTTAGTGCTGGGAAATCTCTTAAAAAATGGGATTTTAAAGTTGGATTCCGCATAGAAACAACTCAAACCGAAGGTGTGTCAACAACCTTAATTCAAAAAAACACAAAAGATTACACTAAATTGTTTCCAACAGTTTATATTACCTATAACCCGAATGAAAACCATTCATATTCCCTAAATTATGGTAGAAGAATTAATCGCCCTAATTATGGTAGATTAAACCCTTTTAAGTGGTATTCAAACCCTTTTTCTTTTTCAGAAGGAAATCCGTTTTTACAACCATCATTTGCTGATAATATGGAATTTTATCACATATTTAAAGACAATTTAAGCACCTCTTTATACTTTTCTAAAACCACTGATGGGGCTGATCAAATTACCTTAGTAGAAAATGGCTCTAATATACAGGCGACAGTATGGAAAAATTTTATAGAAGATTATACAGTAGGTTTGATAGAATCATACACTTTCGCTCAATTTGATTGGTTAGAAAGCTATTTGCAGGTAAATCTTTCTTACCTAAGGGTAGATTCTACCATTCCCAATTCTATTAATTCTCAAGATGGTGTAAATTTTAATTTTTCCATTGATAATATTTTCTATTTGAATAAAAATAAAACTTTTATGGGTGAAATTAATTTTTGGTATGATGCTCCAGGGATTGATGCGGTTTATGATATATCAGATGTTAGTAATCTCGATATGGGTTTAAAAATATTATTATTTGAAAAAAAAATGAATCTAAGCCTTATAGTAACAGATATTCTTAAAACAAACATTTCAACAGTTAAAGGGCGTACCAATGGCATTGGTGTTGAATATGAGAATTATTATGATTCTAGAAAAATAAAATTATCAGTAGTTTACCGAATTGGAAATAAAAAGCTGCGAAGTAAAAGGAGGAAATTTAGTAACGAAGAAGAAAGAAAAAGAACAAAATAAAATTTTTATACATTTTATTCATTAATGGCCGAAATGAACAAAATGTATAAATATGCTTGCAAGCAACCGATAGTCCAACGAAAGAGTTTTTGACTTTAAAGGGTACTCATTAATATCAAATTTTAAAAACAATATTCAGTTATGAAAATTAAATTAAATAAAGGATTACAGTTGACTAAAGAATCTTTAACCAAATTAGAAGATAGCCAAATGGCTAGTGTAAAAGGGCAGGGGTCTAGTGGAGCTAGATGTACATGCAGAAGAAACTCTTGTAATGGAAATGATGAACCAGCAAAATTGTAATAAAGGGGCTTTTTTATAATGGTATTTATACAACTGCCATTAATTAGTAATCATTTGAACCAAGGCTATAATTTTATTGCCTTGGTTCATTATAATTATCATTTCATTATGTCAAACTCTAAAACAAATGCTGATGAAATTATTGTTAACATAAAAAATGTTCTTAATAATTCGTTTTCCATATTTGATTCAATAGGACTAAATGAAGGTGTTTTGGGGATATCATTATTTAATTATTATTATTATTTATATACTAAAAACGATAAATATTTAGAAAATGTTTCGATGTATTTAGAACATACATTTACTTATTTATCTACTGGGAAGGATATTAACCTATTAAGTGTTTTAGACCTGATTGAATTGGGAAAGTATTTATGTTTCTTAAACACTGAGAAAGTAATAGATAATGAAACTGCCACAATTTATCTTGCTGAATTGGATAAACCAATTCAAGTCTTTTTAGAACAAAAAATATTTGAAAAAGATTTAGATGCTGTTGCAGGAATAATAGCTGTAGGACATTATTTTTTAGAAGCGAATAAATTATTCAATTACGAAAGTGAAATCAAAAAAATTGTACACTCAATTAACGATTTTTCAATTGTATCGAATGATATTATTTATTGGAATTTTCCCTTTAGAAGCAAAGAAAATCCAACTATAGAACTAGGGTTTTTTCATGGAATTTCTGGAGTATTATTTTTTTTGGCATTAGTTTTTGAAAAAAACATTTTAAAAGATATATGCCTAAAATTGATTCAAAAAGGAATCCGTTATTTGCAAGAACATCAAAAATCAGACGGAGTTAATCTCTTTCCTTTTAATATTAAGTCGAAAGAACATTTATTATATCAAAATCTGGTATATGGAGACATTGGTATAGGTTATACAATATATAGAATTGGAAGCATATTAAACAATAAGGAATATACACATGTAGGCATGAGCATTCTGGAAAATGCAGCACTTTTTAAAGATATGAAAAATAACTATGTTAAAGACGCAGAACTCATATATGGTTCTTCAGGTTTATTTGCACTATACGGTTCTCTAGGTACGGAAAAGAGGAACGAAAATTTTAAAGAGTCTTCCTTGTATTGGTTAAAAAAAACACTCAACCATAGTAATAAAGAAAGTCCTTGGGCTGGATATGACACTTATATCAATGGATTTGATGAAGCTATACAATTGTCTTTTTCACATGGAATTTGTGGTATCGCAATAGCATTAATGAGTCATAAAATGGGATTAGATCATCGTAATTATCTTTCGTTTTTCAACTATAAATAAAAGACAAATGAACAAAAAAATTAATACGATATTAACAACAATACATGACAGAATACTATCTTGTAATATTAAAAATATCGATTTTGAAGATATTCTCATTGGAAAATTAGGACTGGCACAAAGTTGTTATCAGCTATACAAAGTCAAAAATAACAACGGGTATTTAACCAAAGTAAAAGATATTCTTGAAAATATTTTTGAAAATATTGCTAAGGGAACATCCTTATTAATAAATGAACCATCTTTAGCTAATGGAATTCCTGGATTAGGTCTTGTTTTGCATCAACTCATAAAAGAAAATATATTAGATAACTCTTACTCTGATCAAGTAACAATGATAACTGATAATATTTATTCTAAATGTTTGGAAGTTATTTCAAAAGAAAATTTTGATTATTTTTATGGAGCAACAGGGCTTCTTTTTTATTTACAGGAAGTAGATGCTCGTAATTATGTTGAGCATATTGTAGATATTATGCATAAGCATGGTAAGGAAAATAATTTTCTGTTTTACAACCGTGTGGATGATGTATATAGTCAAGGCATTAATTTTGGTTTTGCTCATGGTTCACTCGCCATTGTGTCGGTTTTTCTGGAAATTTATAAAAAAGGTATACAACAAGAGAAAACCAAAGAACTCATATTAAAAACAACTGATTCGCTCCTTTGGTTTAAAAAAGGCGCAATTGACCTCAAAAAAGTTACAATCATGCATGTTGGTTATGATTATCCTTCTATTTTTCCATACAATGTCATTGCCAAAGAAAGTAACACTATTAATCCAGTTTTACACGACAATATTTTTCATTTTACCGATCGTTTGGGGTGGTGTAATAGCGATCTATCTCGGATGTATGTATTATATAAATTAGGAATAAATTTTAATCAGGAACATTATATCAATGCTGCTAATGAGATGGTTAGTGATGTTGTTAATAGAACAGCCCTAGAAGACACAGCTATATCAGATTGTTATATGTGTCACGGTACGTCGGGAGTTGCACATATATTTAAAAAAATACATGACCTTACTGGAGAGTCTATTTTTTACAAAACTTATGAATATTGGATTAAATCAACGGTAGATTTTATGGAAAAAGAACTTTTAAAGGAGCCTTCGGATAAAGATTTAGAGATATTAACAGGTTGGCTTGGGCCGCTATTTGTCCTTTCTGCATATAATGGTAAGGTGTATCCTGATTGGGATCGTATTTTTTTACTTAACTAAAAGCATGTTTACGAATAAAATACCCGTAGGACATTTGAAATTATGATATAGAGAAAATAGCAAGTCACTAGTGGCGATTGAACAAATTATTTCGTACGCTTTTCAAGCAGATAAGTTAGGTATTTCAAGGTCTTGATTTAAATATTAATGATCATATGGAATAGATTAATTCATTCTTTTATATATGGAAAATGATAATGTAAAGCGAGTTGAAAACCTCGAAGCTATGAGCAATATATTTAAACTTAATAAAGAATTGATAAGTGAAGTTAAAGAAAAAATATAAAGAATTTGACACGGTTATACTACGTAGACCATTGTATCCGTTAAGTGCCTACCACAGTATTCCCAAAAAAGAAGAAGAGATTGTTGTTTTTGTTCAGAATCTGTTCAACAACCCCATGTTTAAAGAAGGGGTTTATCTGGCATCCCCAGAATTATATTATGAATGGGAAAAGGCAATGTCTAATATTGATTATCCATATCATAAAAAGCAACACCTTTGTAAAAGTATTCTAAAGTATTACATTCGATCCATAACCAACTGCGTTCCGTTTGGGTTATTTGCCTCATATACTATTCTCAATCGCACAAAAACTAATATTGAAATAAAGCCCTCCGAACTATATACAAGGATTGCTGACGTAAATATTTCGTTCTTATCTTCAGTCATTAACCAATTACAACAGCATGAAAAAGTTCAGAAAAAGTTAACATATAAAGTCAACGATACAGCTTATACTTCTGGAACGAGTTATAGATATGTTGAATCATTTAAAAATGATTCTGGAGAAAGAAGTTTTATGTTGTCTGACCTTGATTCAGATTCTGTTTTACAGCTCATTATTTCAAATTGTAAAACGTCTCTGAAAACAAAGTCAGAACTTGTTCAAATTATTTTAGATAGTGTAGAAGATGTTACTTTGAGTGAAGTTAAAATTTATGTTAATGAACTAATTCGCTCTCAAATTATTATTAGCTCTCTGGATTTTTGTTTAAATGGTGAATCTCCTTTTAAACAGATACAAAATTTTATCAAAGATAACTTTGACAACACATGGCTAGATGATAACTTTCTAAATTCAATTGTTTTCATATTTAACGATATTGAAAAATGTATTCAACAACTTAACGATTACGCTAACGGAAACTCTATTCCTCTTTATGAATCTTTATTCAAAAGAATTAACAATTCTACTATAGAAAATCCTAAAAAAAACTTCATCAATACGGATTTAAAGAGAGTACCTTTGTCTAAAGATTTTACACAGGTATTACCCAAAGGAGATAAATCATTGCAGGAGGCAATTCGCTTGATGACTATTTTAGCTACTCGTAAACCAGAAAAGAAATACACTTCATTTAAAAATCTGGAAACCTTTAGAAAAACTTTTATCGAAAGATATGAAGAAGAGGAAGTTTTATTATTGCAAGTTTTAGACAAGGAAACAGGAATAAGTTATCTCCAAAACGATTATGATAACTCATCATCTTCATGGCTTATAGATGATTTGGAGTTTCCAAACTCAAAATCAGATTTTGAAGATGTTACATCTGATCTTGTTCTAGATCAATTTTGGTTTAAATTGATAGTAAAAGCTATAAAAGACAATAAGGCTAGTATTGACTTAAAAAATGAAGATTTGCGTGCTTTTGAAAATAGAAAACCCTCATTAATTGGAACATTCCCAATGGTATATACTTCTGTCGGTGATAAAATATTTATTACTTCAGCAGGAGGTTCAACCGCTTTACATTACTTGGGAAGATTCACTAGTAATGATAAGGAATTGTCGCAATTTGGAGAAGAAATATCAGAAGTAGAAAACGATTTATTTCCAGAAAAAATCCTTGCAGAAATATCTCACTTAGCCACATATAAAGCGGGGAACATTGCTATGAGAAAGGTAAATAGACAATACGAAATTCCTGTTTTAGCAAAGGCTTCAGAAAAACCCATTCAGATTGATTTAGATGACTTATTAATATCTGTACGGGGCAAGGAGATTATTCTTAAGAGTAAAAAACACAATAAGGAAGTTATTCCTTTTTTATCGTGCGCACAAAATTTCCACTACGGCACCATTCCTATTTATCATTTCCTTTGTGACCTACAATCCCAATATCGTTCTAATTTATTGTCAATAGATATTAATAGTCTTATTTTGAGTAATTTAAATTTCATTCCAAGGATAGAATATGACAACAAACTAGTTCTGTTTTTAGCACGGTGGCAATTCACTGCTTCTGAATGTAAATCGTTTATCGATTCAAATAGCACCATTATATTTGAAGCATTTCAAGCGTTTAAAGAGAATCATCAGATTCCAAGGTACATATGCTTATCAGAAAAAGGTAGTGAACCTTTAATGTTGGATACTAATAACAAGTTTATGGTTACTTTGATTAGCGACAGATTAAAGAAGCAAGGAAAGATTTATTTTACCGAAAGCATGTATGATTTTTCCAATTGTAATAATCAAATGTCTGCTAATGAATATATAATTTCTTTTAAGGGAGATGCATTAGTATCACAAGATCGAACATCGGTAGTTCATGATATAAAAAAAAATAAAAAAAAATATATCCCTGGGGATGAATGGCTGTACTTTAAACTTTATACCGGAGTAAATATAGCCGACAAAATACTGATAATAGCTATTAAAGAAACCGTTGATACTCTTTTAAAGAAAGAGCTTATCGACAAATGGTTTTTTATTCGATACAATGATCCAAAGTTTCATCTTAGAATACGTTTTCACTTTACAGATTCAGATAACAAAAATAAAATTATTGATATTCTTAACCAGAAGATAAGACCTTTTGTAGACAATAAATCTATCAGTAAAATAGAATTGTCGTATCCGTCCGATAAAGTACGTTTAATTTTGTTTATTATACCCTGGTAATAATTCCTCTAGTTTTAGTACACTATGGTCAGGTAATTTTTCAAGAGTATCCGTAAGCCATTCTCTAGGGTTTATATTATTCATTTTGCAAGTTCCAAAGAAAGAGTATAGCATGGCTGCATTTTGAGCTGCCTTATGAGATCCTGCAAAGAGGTAATTTTTTCTTCCAATAGCCAGTGGTCGTATAGCATTTTCGATACGGTTGTTGTCCAATTGAATTCTTCCGTCTTCAAAAATAGTTAGGAACTTGTGGTATTGATTTACAAAATAAGTCATTGCTTTACCAATAGTACTTTTAGGTAATACCTTAAACTGTTCTTCTGTAATCCAATCTTTAATATTTTGGAGTAATGGTTTTATTCTCTCCAATCGTAAATTTTTAATTTTTCCGAAATCTTCTAGAGCGAGTTCCTTAATTTCTCTTTCCTGAAGATATATTTCTCTAAAAATAGCTAATGCTTTTTCAGCTCTTTTTTTATCATTCTTTACTGCATCGTGAAATTTTCTACGCGCATGTACTAAACACCCTGCCAATGTAATATTGGGATCAGCGCTTATATTGTCATATACAGTATATCCATCACACTGTAAATAACCACTATACCCCACAAGAAGTTCTTTAGGTCCGTTTTGTCCACGTCCTTTACGATAATCAAAGAGTACAAGTTTGCTAATGGGATCGTGATAGACCCATTGATACCCTTGATGAGAGCTTCCTTTTTTGTCACTATCCAATACTTTGATAGGGCTTTCATCGGCTTGAATATATCCAGAGCTCAATATTTTTTGTTTCAAAGTATTATATAGTGGTTCTAGTAACTGACAGCATCCAGCCATCCAATCACTAACTGTGCTTTGTGCTAGACTCCATCCAAAATCCCGTTTAAAAATCTGGATTTGACGGTAAAAAGGGAGATGATCCGCGTATTTATTTACCAGAATATGCGCTAATAAACACGCTTCCGCTATAGATTTCTCAATAGGACGACTTGGTAGTTCTGCTATAAGAATTCCTTGACCATCTGCTTTAGCGTATTTAGGACGAATCGTTCTTCTTTTTATCAGACTAGCAGGAGTATATTCTAGGGTTTCTGTAATTTCCTCTCCTATTTTTTCTAAGCCTTGAGTATCTTGCTCTGGTTCTATAATAACCTCTCGTACAGGTAAATGTTCTGGAAGTGCATTACGTCCTTGGTGTTTACTCTTTTCTCGGGTATAGGTAATGGTTTCTTTAACAGATTCTTCCTGTTGAATTATAGGAGTGTCCTGCGGAAATAAACTTAATTGATCTACTTCGGATTCTGTAATAAATTTCTCTGACTTAAAACCATTAATAAGTCTATAAAGCTCATAAAGCTGCTGCTTTAGGCTTCGGTTTTCGACCTTTACACTTTCGTATTCGACAAGTA
>CAVYIL010000063.1:0-13536 GCA_963768325.1 uncultured Flavobacteriaceae bacterium
TCACATAAAAAAGTTGGGGAGAATCCTTAAGTTTGCATAAAAAATGGAATGAATTTTTCAATAATTTCTTCAATTTTGCCAGAAGGACTATTAACTCATTTTGATATTGTTGATTTTAAAGAATTGGGCAATTTACAAACTAAGCAAGACTGTTTTTATATCTATTTAGATGAGAAAAACATAATCCCCAAAGAATATAGGTCTTTTGAATATGAGTCCAAAGGTTTTTATGACAGGAAACAAATACAAGACTTTCCCATAAGAGGTAAAGCAGTTTATTTATGTATAAGAAGGCGAAGGTGGCGTAATAAGGTCGACAAATCAAAAGAAGTAAAAAGTGATTATTCTATTATAGCTGAGGGTTCAAAATTAACCATTGAACTTTCAGATTTTTTAAAAGATACAGGTAGAGACTCGAGAAGATACAATAAGTAAAATATCTAGTTATTACGGTGTTAAAGCCAATTTGTTGCAACGCCATTATAAGAAAAAAATCAGTGGTTTTAAGGACTGGGAACAGTTAAGTCACTCCGAAGATTATTTAATTTATCCTGAAAACATTGGAGAACATTTAAGCATCGACGAAGTGAGTCTGTCTAAAGGAGAACTCTATACCTTTGTCACCAACAAAAATGGAAGAGGAAAGAAAAAAACATTAGTAGCCTCTATAAAGGGCACAAAAAGTCAAGATATTATTGGTGTTTTAAACAAAATTCCATTAGATAAAAGAAAATTGGTAAAGGAAATAACCCTTGATATGGCAAACAATATGCAATTGGCTTCAAAAATGTGTTTCCCTGAATGTTACTTGGTTACAGATCGTTTCCACGTTGTAAAACTAATAATGGAAGCCCTGCAACATTTAAGAATAAAATACAGGTGGGAGGAAATAGAAAAAGAGAATCAAGCAATCAAAATTGCAAAAGAACAAGGGTTAAAATACATTCCATTTAGTTTTGATAATGAGGATTCTCCCAAGCAATTATTAGCAAGAAGCCGTTATATTATTGCTAAAAAACCTAACCAATGGACAGAAAACCAAAAGATAAGAGCTGAATTATTATTTAAGAAGTATCCCCTTTTATATCAGGCATACAAGCACACCCTTGAGTTTAGAAACATATATGAAGAAACCTCTAGAGAAATAGCAAAAGAAAAAATAATAAACTGGATGCAAAAAACAAAGCTTCTAAATATGACAGTCTTTAATACCGTGGTTAACAGTTTAAATTATCACTTAGAAACTATTTTGAATTTCTTTATAAAAAGACATACAAATGCAAATGCAGAATCTTTTAACTCCAAGATAAAGTTGTTTAGAGCAAACTTAAGAGGGGTAGTTGATGTGAAATTTTTTCTCTTTAGAATGGAAAAACTTTTTGCCTAATCCCCAGAATATTTATGTGAGCCGAAAAATGGTGTCAATCACAAATCTAAAAATTCAAACCTTACCAAACCATCCTCATCAATTTCAGTAAGCCTAACATTAGAAAGAGTATTCACAAATAAAGGATTCCAAGGCATTTTTACCTTCACATAATTCTCAGTAAAACCATGAATATATCCTTCTTTGTTTTCTGATTCGAACAATACTTTTCTTTCTGTCCCTAACTGACTCTCATAAAAAGCTCTTCTTTTTTTCACAGACAAACCACGAAGCATTTTACTTCTCTTTTTGCGTACATTCTGAGGTGTCGCTCCATCCAAATCTGCTGCCAAAGTACCTTGTCTTTCTGAATACGTAAATACATGAAGGTATGAAATATCTAACTTTAATAAAAAATTATACGTGTCCAAAAAATGATCATCTGTCTCCCCAGGAAAACCTACAATTACATCTACTCCAACACAAGCATTCGGCATTACTTCTTTTATCTGATTAACCCTACTAACATATAAATCCGTAAGATACCTACGACGCATACGCTTTAATATAGCATCACTACCTGATTGTAGTGGAATATGAAAATGTGGTACAAAAGTTCTTGATTTTGCAATAAAATCAATAGTTTCATTTTTTAATAAATTAGGTTCAATCGATGATATTCGCAATCGCTCTATTCCCTCCACCTGATCTAATGCTTTAACTAACTCAAAAAAAGTGTGTTCATGTTTCTTGTTTCCAAATTCCCCTTTACCATAATCACCAATATTCACACCTGTAAGCACAATTTCCTTAATTCCTTTCTCAGAAATTTCTTTAGCATTCTGCAATACATTTTCTAAAGTATCACTTCTAGATATCCCTCTTGCTAACGGAATTGTACAATATGTACATTTATAATCACAGCCATCTTGTACTTTTAAAAATGCTCTAGTACGATCCCCTATCGAATAGCTACCTACATAAAAATCAGCTTCTTCTATTTCACAAGAATGCACCTCTCCAAATTCATTTTTAGACAAGTCATTAATGTAGTCCGTTAGCTTAAACTTTTCAGTAGCTCCCAAAACTAAATCTACGCCATCTACATCTGCCAATTCTTCTGGTTTAAGTTGCGCATAACATCCTACAGCAGCAACAAAAGCATCTGGGTTAATTTTTTGAGCTTGTTTAACAACCATTTTAAATCTTTTATCCGCATTCTCAGTAACAGAACATGTATTAACTACATAGATATCTGCTTTTTCAGAAAAATCAACTCGATCAAAACCTTCCTCCGTAAAACTCCTTGCAATTGTAGAAGTTTCAGAAAAATTCAGCTTACAACCCAGTGTATAAAAAGCAACTTTTTTTCTCATTAATAAATTCGATGTTGATTCCCTTAAAAAAGAAATCTGTTTATATTTGTACCACATGAAAAATCACAACACATATCTAGGTCATAATTTTCAAGCTCCAAAGATACCTACAATAATTCGTTTACTAAAATCGAAACCTAATCCCGTTTATCACATAATCAACTATTTAACAATTATATACGTTTTTTGTATTCTTATTTCCTGCAATGACTCTTCTAAAAAAGAAAAAGACCATCTTATATTTCGATATAACGAATATTCTAATATTGAATCACTTGATCCTGCATTTGCAAGAAATCCTGGTGTTATCTGGCCTACCAATCAAATATTTAATGGTTTAGTTCAATTTGACGACTCCCTAAATGTCCTACCCGATATTGCCAAAAAATGGCAAATATCTGACGATGCGCTAACTTACACTTTTATACTAAGAGAGGATGTTCGATTCCATAAACACCATGAATTTAACACGAAAGATAGTACACGTATCGTTATTGCATCAGATTTCACCTATAGTTTTGATCGCTTAGCTGATCCTAATATTGCATCACCAGGAAACTGGGTGCTAAAAAATGTTGCTTCTTATCAAGCACTAAATGATACCATTTTTGAAATAAAGCTAAAAAAACCTTTTCCTGCTTTTTTAGGATTAATGAGTATGCGTTATTGCTCTGTTGTACCAAAAGAAATTGTAGAATTCTATGGTAGTGATTTTAGATCTAATCCTATTGGAACCGGCCCTTTTAAGTTTAAACTATGGGAAGAAAATATAAAATTAGTTCTTCGGAAAAATGAACTGTATCATGAGAAAGATAGAGATGGGAAACAACTTCCATATCTTGAAGCAATTGCTATAACTTTCTTACCCGAAAAACAAAGTGAGTTTTTACAATTTGCCAAAGGTAATATCGATTTATTAAATAGCTTAGACGCATCCTATAAAGACGAACTGCTTACACCAACAGGAAAATTAAGAGATCACTATAAAGATCGCATTAATTTTACCAAAGGGTCATATCTTAATTCTGAGTATTTAGGCTTTTATCTAGAAAGTGAGGAAAACGAAATCCAATCTCAATTAGTAAGAAAAGCGGTTAATTATGGCTTTGACCGAAAGAAAATGATTACTTATCTCAAAAATGGAATAGGCACACCAGCCACAAGTGGTTTTATACCTAAAGGTCTACCAGGGTATAACAACCAACCAGGATATGTATATGATCCTGAAAAAGCAAGTCAACTTATTAAAACATATATTGAAAAAACTGGCAACTCTACTCCTACTATTACTATCACCACCGACAGTAATTATTTAAGTATATGTGAATTTATTCAACGTGAATTAGAGAAAATAGGACTTACTATTCGTATTGATGTTTTACCTCCTTCTACAATTCGAGAACAGAAATGGAGTGGAAAATTAGATGTTTTTAGAGCGAGTTGGATAGCAGATTATCCCGATGCTGAAAATTTTCTCTCTCCTTTTTATAGTAAAAATTTCACCCCAAATGGCCCAAACTATACACATTTTAAAAATGAAATGTTTGATAAATTATATGAAGAAAGTTTCTCTATCACCGATCTAGAATTACGCAAGTTACATTATATCAAAATGGATTCTATAATTATAGCAAATGCGCCAATTGTGCCATTATATTATGATCAAATTGCTAGATTTACACAGAAAAATGTAAAAGGAATGACTACTAACCCTCAGAATTTCTTAGTTTTAAAACATGTGTGGAAGGAAAAATTAACTAATTAAAAACTAATTTATTTTTCATACCCCTTCCTCCAGAACTTTGTTTCTTCAAAAATGTGTTCTAAGATTTCAATATCATCAGCTGTTAATTCTAACCCCCTACGCTGCATTACCACATTAGCTACTTCAAAAGCTTTTTTAGTCAGATAAGTAGTAAAACCATTACTCCCTCCCCAACTATAACTAGGAGCAAAATTGCGAGGAAATCCACTTCCAAATATATTGGCGTTTACACCAACCACAGTACCTGTATTAAACATAGTGTTTATCCCACATTTAGAATGATCCCCCATCATTAATCCACAAAACTGCAATCCTGTCTTAGCAAAACTTTCTGTTTCATAACTCCATAAACGTACAGGAGCATAATTATTTTTTAGATTAGAAGTATTCGTATCTGCCCCAAGATTACACCACTCCCCTAATACACTATTCCCCAGAAAACCATCGTGTCCTTTATTAGAATATCCTAGTAACACAGAATTACTTACCTCTCCTCCTATCTTAGAATGTGGTCCCACTGTCGTAGCACCATATATCTTTGCTCCCATCTTTACAACAGAATAATCACAGAGAGCAAACGGACCTCTAATAAGACTACCTTCCATAACCTCTGTATCTTTACCTATATATATAGGACCAGAACTAGCATTAAGAGTAGCAAATTCTATTTTAGCTCCTTCTTCTAAAAAAATATTCTCAGTATTTATGCAATTATTACTTTTAGAAATCGGTTGGCTTACCCTATTTTTAGTTAATAATTTAAAATCTTCTTTTATAGCCCTTTCATTTTTTGCGAAAATATCCCAAGTATTGTTAACCGTAAAAACATCCGCTTTATACTGAATAACTTCATAGGCATCAAAATCAACTTCCTGACCTTCTTTTACATAAAATGCTACAGGAATCTCATTATAAAAAATAGCTTGATCAGACTGTAGACCTTTCACCATTATTACTAAACTTTCTGTAGGCAAAAAAGAAGCATTAAGCATAACATTTTCTTCTAATTCTACCATTGGAAATTTCCTACTAAGATAATCCTCTGTAACAGTAGAAGTTGAGATTTCTAAATAATGTTCCCATTTTTCGCGAATTGTTAATATCCCAATACGAATATCAGCTACTGGTCTAGTAAATGTAAATGGCAGTAATTTATTACGAGAATCGCCATCAAAAAGAATATAATTCATTCTACAAATATCAAATAATTACACAAGAATCTTGAAAAAAAACAAAACTTATACTTTGTTAAAGTAAACCTAACAAGAAAAGCCTTTCATATTAATTATTAACATGAAAGGCTTTAAATAATTTCTAAGAACCAAATTATTTTTTGAATTTGGAATATTTATTTTTAAACTTATCTATACGACCCGCAGAATCGATAAGTTTTGACTTACCAGTATAAAAAGGATGAGAAGTTCTAGATATCTCTAATTTAACTAACGGATATTCTACCCCATCAACTTCTATAGTTTCCTTTGTATTTGTTGCAGATTTAGTTAAAAAAACTTCATCATTGGACATGTCTTTAAAAGCTACTAATCTATAATTTTCTGGGTGAATATCTTTTCTCATTTTTATTAATCTTTTCTTTTTTCGAGCTGCAAATTTAAACATATTATACTAATCAGCAAAAACAAATATATAATTTTATCATTTTTTCTTTATTTTTTTTTGAGACACTACTTCTCACGATTTACTATATTTGTGATCAAAATAGTTTTATTACTGTTTTTAAAAATAATTTTAAAATGGAAATTGAAAAAATACCCGTTAAAAAAACAATTCTTAACTATGGACTATTATTAGGTATAGTAACCGTTACAATTGGGATTGTGATGTATCTTACAAACAATACCCTAAAACCACATTGGATTTTTTCTGTTATTTCTATACTAAGCCTAATTATAATTATCTCATATGGTATAAATACCTTTAAAACCAACAATAATGACTATCTAACACTTACGGATGCACTTAAAATAGGCATCGGAATTGCTATTATTGGTGGATTGATTAACGTAATATGGCTCTTGCTCTTAACAACAGTAATAGAACCTAATCATTACCAACAGCTTATAGAATTAGAGAAAGAAAAGTTAATGGAAAGAAACCTCTCTAAAGCTAAAATTGAACAAAGTATTTCAGCTATGGAAAAAATCATCTCTCCTTTCTTTACAATAACAATTTCATTAATTGGTAACTTATTCTTTGGATTTATAATTTCACTAATAGGAGGGTTAATTATGAAAAAAGAACAAGAATTATATTAAAAAACATGAATATATCTGTGGTCATACCCTTGCTCAATGAGCAAGAATCACTTATCGAATTACACAGTTGGATTGCAAAGGTTATGCAATCCAATTCTTTTTCTTACGAAATCATTTTTATCGACGATGGTAGCACTGATGAGTCTTGGAACACGATCACTGAATTATCAAAAAAAGACCATTCCGTAAAAGGAATACGTTTCTTTAAAAACTTTGGAAAATCTCAAGCACTTCATGCAGGGTTTAAAGAAGCACAAGGCGATGTTATCATTACCATGGACGCAGATTTACAAGATAATCCAGAGGAGATACCAGAACTCTACAATATGATTACCAAAGAAGGATTAGATCTCGTATCAGGCTGGAAAAGAAAAAGATACGATTCTGTAATTGCTAAAAACATACCATCTAAACTTTTTAACGCAGCCGCAAGAAAAACTTCAGGAGTCAAATTACACGATTTTAATTGTGGATTAAAAGCATTCAAAAAAACCGTAGTAAAACATATCGATGTACATGGAGAAATGCACAGATATATACCAGTGTTAGTTAAAAATGCAGGCTTTTCTAGAATAGGAGAAAAAGTCGTCCTCCACCAAGCTAGAAAATATGGTAAAACTAAATTTGGAATGAACCGATTTATAAATGGCTTTCTAGACTTAATTACTATTTGGTTTATGTCACACTTTGGAAAAAGACCCATGCATTTTTTTGGACTAATCGGCACCTTATTATTTATAATAGGTTTTTTTATCTCCCTATATCTTGGTATAGACAAATTATTTATAGAAGTAAAAGGAAGACTTATCTCGCAAAGACCTGAATTTTATATCGCCTTAACCTCTATGATTTTAGGAACCCAATTTTTCTTAGCTGGGTTCTTAGGCGAAATAATAATGACAAGTAAACGAAGTAAAAAAAGATATACTGTTGCTGAACAAATACATCTTTGAACATAGCATTAAAAAATTATATACGAAACAATGCAACATCATACTATTCATATATTATAAATAAAATTAAATAGTATGTTTGCAACAAAATTATAAGCATGCATATTACAGATTCTGACATTAATACCAGAGTTGAAGAGTGGTTAACTCCTTTTTTTGACAAGAATACTCAAACCGAAATTCTAAGCTTACAAAATAAAAACATAGAAGAGCTAAAAGAAAGTTTCTATAAAGATCTTGAATTTGGAACTGGCGGTATGCGGGGTATTATGGGAATTGGCACCAACCGAATTAATAAATACACTTTAGGAAAAAGCACCCAAGGATTAAGCAATTACCTAAAAAAAGAATTTCCAAATAAGCAACCTAAAGCCGTGATAGCATATGATTGCAGAAACAACAGTGACACCTTAGCACAAATAGTTGCTGACGTATTTTCTGCTAACGGAATCAAAGTATATCTTTTCTCTAGCCTTCGCCCTACTCCCGAATTATCCTTTGCCGTAAAAGAATTAGACTGTCACTGTGGAATTGTATTAACAGCAAGCCATAACCCACCCGAGTATAACGGATATAAAGTATATTGGCAAGATGGAGGACAATTAGTTCCCCCACAGGATAGTGAAATTATATCAGAAATAAATTCATTAAAATATTCTGATATTAAATTTAAAGCTAATACCAAGTTAATACAAACCATAGATCACGAAATTGATACTGTTTTTATAGATCAAAGTGTAAAAAATGGAAGTTTTATAGCTTCTCAAGAAGCAAAAAACAACACAACAATAGTTTTCACTTCTTTACATGGCACTTCAATAACAGCCGTTCCTAAAACACTAGAAAAAGCTGGTTATAACAATGTACATATCGTAAAAGAACAAGCTGAACCTGATGGGAATTTTCCAACAGTAAAATCACCAAACCCAGAAGAACCAGAAGCACTAATTATGGCTATGGAACTAGCGAATCAAATCCAAGCTGATATTGTAATCGGTACAGATCCTGATTGCGATCGACTAGGTATTGCTATACGTAACAATCAAGGGGAATTACAATTATTAAACGGTAATCAAACTATGATTGTAATGACTTGGTTTCTTTTAGAGCATTATAAAAATAAAAAAGGTCTTACTGGTAATGAATTTATAGCATCTACAATTGTATCTACACCATTAATGAAAAATCTTGCAGAAGCCTATAATGTAGAATACAAGGAAGTTTTAACTGGCTTTAAATGGATAGCTAAACTAATTAAAGACTTTCCTGAAAAACATTTTATAGGAGGCGGTGAAGAAAGTTTCGGATTTATGGTTGGAGATTTTGTAAGAGATAAAGACGCTGTAACTTCTACCCTATTAGCCTGCGAAATTGTAGCATATACTAAATCTAATAATAGTTCTTTTTACAGCAAACTTCTAGAAATATATTCAGAATATGGTCTTTATAAAGAAAGTTTAGTTTCACTAGTAAAAAAAGGAATAGACGGCGCAGCAGCTATCAAACAAACCATGGTAGATTTACGTAATAATCCTCCAGAATATATAAATGACGAAAAAATAGTACTAATTGAAGATTATCAAACTGGTATCGCTAATAATATCCAAAATCATACAGAAAAAACAATCGATATACCAAAATCTAATGTTTTAATCTTTTATACCGAAGAAGGAAGCAAAATTGCTGCTAGACCCAGCGGTACAGAACCCAAAATTAAATTTTATATCAGTGTACAGAAATCATTAAACTCTGTTTCGGATTTTGAAAACACAGAACACCAATTAGATAGCAAAATTGAAGCTATCAAAAAAGATTTAAATTTAACATAAATTATAGTTACTAAAACTGTTAGTCACAATTAATGAACTACTTTAAACAAATAATTCGTTTTGCTAAACCCTACAAATCATATGGTATTTTAAATATTGTGTGTAATATCTTTTACGCTTTTTTTAGCACACTTTCATTTATCTCCTTAATCCCAGTATTAAAAGTTCTTTTTAGCACTGATAAAGTAGTATATTACCAACCCGTTTGGAATGGCATTACAGGTCTCAAGGCTTACTTATCCGATTCTCTCAATTGCTATATCGTAGAAACAATTGCTACTGAAGGAAAAATGCCCGTACTTACCTATATGATTATTGCTATCATAACAATTTTTATGCTAAAAAACCTATTCAATTATCTAGCAATGTTTTTTATAACATTTCTTAGAAATGGCGTACTAAAAGATATCAGAAATGAATTATACGAAAAAACAATCAGTTTGCCATTATCCTTTTTCTCTGAAAAACAAAAAGGGGATACAATTGCAAGAATATCAACAGATGTATTAGAAATACAACATTCATTTCTTTCTGTATTAGAATTAATAGTACGAGAACCTTTAACCATTATCTTTACACTTGGAGCCATGTTATTTCTCAGTCCAGATCTCACATTATTTGTCTTTATTTTCATCCCCATCTCAGGATTTATAATATCATTAATAGGCAAAACATTAAAAAAACATTCAGACAAAGTACAACAAGAACAAGGTTTTTTTCTCTCTATAATAGAAGAAACCCTAGGTGGACTAAAAGTAATTAAGGGTTTTAATGCTGAAAAAATATTTAATAAAAAATTCAAAGAATCCACTAATCGATTCTTTAAACACTCTAATGTATTACTCAATAGACAGAACTTAGCATCTCCGGCAAGTGAATTTTTAGGAATTTGTGTTATTGCAATTTTACTATGGTATGGCGGAACCCTAGTATTTACAGATGGATCTCTAGAGTCTGAAATGTTTTTAGCATATATCGGACTAGCATACAACATACTTACCCCAGCTAAAGCAATATCTAAAGCTAATTATAGCGTAAAAAAAGGAAATGCGGCAGCAGAACGTGTATTAGAAATTCTTAATACAACCTCTTCTTTAGAGGATAAGCCAAATGCCCTAAATAAAAAAGATTTTAACGCCAATATAAGTATAGAAAACATCTCCTTTAAATACGAAAATGAATATATTCTTAAAAACTTCAATCTAAATGTTCCCAAAGGTAGTTCAGTAGCATTAGTTGGTCAATCTGGTAGTGGTAAATCCACTATTGCCAACTTAGTTACTCGTTTTTATGACATTAATGAAGGTTCTATTAAAATAGATGGAGATGATATCCGAGATATAACCAAAGAATCACTCAGAGCACTAATGGGATTAGTAACACAAGATTCCATCTTATTCAATGATTCTATTAAAAATAACTTACTTTTAGGTGACGAATCAGCATCTGATCAAGAGATTATTGAAGCCTTAAAAGTTGCTAATGCCTGGGAATTTGTCAAAAATCTACCCAATGGAATAGAAACTAACATAGGCGATGGTGGTAATAAACTTAGTGGTGGTCAAAAGCAACGACTATCAATAGCTAGAGCCGTATTAAAGAATCCTCCCATAATGATACTTGATGAGGCTACATCTGCACTAGATACAGAAAGTGAACGACTAGTTCAATCTGCCTTAGAAAACATGATGAAAAACAGAACCAGTATCGTAATCGCTCACAGACTATCTACAATACAAAACTCAGACTTAATTGTGGTAATGCAAAAAGGAGAAATAATCGAAAAAGGATCACATGATGAACTACTTTGCAAAAATGGAATGTATCAAAAATTAGTAAACATGCAGTCTTTTGACTAAAAACTTCAATTTAATAGATATCAAAATTATCAGAAGGAAAAAGAAAGCCTCTATCTTTTAAGGTCTATTAAGGAACTTTGGATATTCAATTTTATTTTGATTAAGAATTATCCTCTTTGTAGGATATCCTAAATTAAACTAGATAAAGAAGAGAAACTATGTATGGTTTGCTTCATTCTTTAATATTTCCGTTCTTATAATCTTTAGACTTTGATAGAAAATAAATAGCTTACCAATTAGACTAAATAAAAAAGAGTGCTTTCGCACTCTTTTTCTTCACACAAATCATCTTAATTTAGGGCTTATTCTAAAATTAAAACTCACTTTTATCTTAAACTTCTATTAGTAATAAACAGAAGAGCTATTTCTAATTATTTATAATGTAAATATACATTATATTTTTTAAACAGCAAACAAATAAATACATTTTATCTAAAATAAATGCATATTATCATTAAAATACTAAAATAGTGTATTTTTTGTAGTTTTTTTCGTACTCAATAATAGTGCTGCTATTTGTCTTATAAATAAAGGTTATAGAAATAGTAAATAATAAATTTCAATCAATCAGCAAATACAATAAATAAGGGAAAATTGATATATTCTTAATGAACAAAATGGTGAAGTTCTATAAATGCTGACACCGACATCTTATTTATTATTGACATTATAACTTATATACTAGTACTTTGACGTGTTTATTTAAAATGAAGATTAATATTAAAGATAGATAGTTTAAAGTGTAAAAGCGGTACTGTGTAAAAACGAAAAAGAGTGCCTCCGCACTCTTTTTCTTCACACAAATCATCTTAATTTAGGGCTTATTCTAAAATTAAAACTCACTTTTATCAAAATTTCATTTTGGGTAAAATGAATACTGTTTTTATTTCCAATACTTAAAGATACATTATTTTTTTAATTACACAAACAAAAAAGTGTATTTTATCTAATTTATTTACTGATAATCAATATAATTATATATTTCCTACAATATTATTAAATATTTCCTACTATTTAAATTTATTATATTGTTTTAAGCGTACAGAACTAAAATCATTAAACCTTTTTTATGTACCTTAGTCTAATACATAAAATGTATAAATAACCCTTTTAACAAAGTAATAATTTTTACTATTGTATCTAGAAGAAGAAGACTTTATTATCGCTTTACAATCTGATAAAAACACTAATATAGCCTTTAGAAAACTTGTCTCTTTATATAAACAAAGACTATATTGGCATATTAGAAATATAGTAAAAAACCACGACGACACTAACGATATTTTACAAAATGTCTTTATTAAAGTACATAAAAATATTAAGAAATTTAAAGGAGACAGTAAACTCTACACTTGGTTATATAGAATAGCCACAAATGAATCAATAACATTTCTTAATCAAAAAGCAAAAAAATATAATATCACAAATGAAAAATTAAATCAACAATTAATACTAAACTTAGAAGCTGATGTATATTTTGAAAGTAATGAAATACAATTAAAACTTCAAAAAGCTATTGCTACCTTACCACAAAAACAACAGCTAGTATTCAATATGAAATATTTTCAAGAGTTAAAGTATAAGGAAATGTCCGAAATATTAGAAACCAGTATAGGAGCGCTAAAAACATCATATCACCTAGCTTCGAAAAAAATTGAAGGTTATTTAAAGGAAAATTAAACCTTTTTATATTTATATGGTAACTATTCAGCCGTTTTTGTTAAATATATCTAAGTATATGGCGTAAAAATATTTATTTTATTGATGATTTATAACCAAAACCCTGATTTTAGTGCCATTATTTTATTTTAAAGTTTACAAATTGCTAACTAAAATAAGGCGTAATAGACAAATAGTAGGCTGAAAACCTTCAAAACCCTTATTATTGTTGGGCTAAACGTAAATCAAAAGTTTTGAATAAAAAAAATGTATTTATTGTCAGAGTTCAATACTCAAGAAAAATGGAATTCTTAAGGGAAAACAGCTATATAAATGTTATGTCTGTAAAAAACAATTTACTGAAGGAATACGATTAAACCCATCAACTATTTGGTTAGAATATAGCAAAGGAAAACAAACTTATCAGCAGCTAGCTAACAAGTACAAATGCTC
>CAVYIL010000064.1:0-11706 GCA_963768325.1 uncultured Flavobacteriaceae bacterium
GTTAACACATTTCCTGTTACACTTATGTTTTTATAGGTGTCATTAAAATCAGTAATGGCAATGGTAGAGTTAGCGTTAACACAGGTTAAAGTTAGATCTACATCATCAGTAGAGGTACATCCTAATATTGCAATACTAATATCATTATAGGTACCTGAGGCTAATCCTGTAATAGTAGCAGATCCACCAGTAACGGTTATTGTTCCAAAAGTACCTCCTGAATGGTTAATTATATGGTCTCCATCAGCTACGTTTGTAAAGATTAATTTTATACTTCCGTCGGTGTCACCACAAGTGGTAGGATTAACAGGCGCTCCATCCACTGCTATTGTAGGTGTGTTTATGTTTGTTATCGTAACTTGATCAACCGCATCTGTACAAGTGCCGTTGGATACTGTCCATCGTACGGTAGCGGTATTACCAACAGATACTCCTGTTATAGTTGTGGTTGGAGAGGTTGGGTCTGTAATAGTAGCTGTACCACTAACTAAAGTCCAAACTCCTGTTCCTGCTATTGGAGTAGTTTGTGTCATGGTAAAGGTAGAAGTGTTACATAAATTTTGATTTGGTTGATCACTTACTACAGATTGTGAATTATTGGTTAGTATTACTTGATCAGATGCAGAAGCACAAACTCCCGCTCCATTTGTTACTGTCCATTCTAATGTTGCAGAGGTGTCAATGGATACTCCTGTAACCGTTGTGGTAGGAGAATTTGGGTCTGTAATGGTTACAGATGGTGCTCCACTAACTAAAGTCCAAACTCCTGTTCCTACTATTGGTGCAGTTTGTGTCATGGTAAAGGTAGAGGTGTCACATAAACTTTGATTTGGTTGATCACTTACAATAAGTAATCCTTCATTAGTAACACTAACATCATCAAAAGCTACAGCACAAGTGCCGTTGGATACTGTCCACTGTAGTGTGGCTGTATTACCAGCAGATACTCCTGTTATAGTTGTGGTTGGAGAGGTTGGGTCTGTAATGGTAGCTGTACCACTAACTAAAGTCCAAACTCCTGTTCCTGCTATTGGAGTAGTTTGTGTCATGGTAAAGGTAGAAGTGTTACATAAATTTTGATTTGGTTGATCACTTACTACAGATTGTGAATTATTGGTTAGTATTACTTGATCAGATGCAGAAGCACAAACTCCCGCTCCATTTGTTACTGTCCATTCTAATGTTGCAGAGGTGTCAATGGATACTCCTGTAACCGTTGTGGTAGGAGAATTTGGGTCTGTAATGGTTACAGATGGTGCTCCACTAACTAAAGTCCAAACTCCTGTTCCTGCTATTGGTGTAGTTTGTATCATGGTAAAGGTAGAGGTGTCACATAAACTTTGATTTGGTTGATCACTTACAATAAGTAATCCTTCATTAGTAACACTAACATCATCAAAAGCTACAGCACAAGTGCCGTTGGATACTGTCCATCGTACGGTAGCGGTATTACCAACAGATACTCCTGTTATAGTTGTGGTTGGAGAGGTTGGGTCTGTAATAGTAGCTGTACCACTAACTAAAGTCCAAACTCCTGTTCCTGCTATTGGAGTAGTTTGTGTCATGGTAAAGGTAGAAGTGTTACATAAATTTTGATTTGGTTGATCACTTGCCACGGGTTGTTGATCAACAGTTAAAGTAGCTTGCGCTTCTTCTCCACAAATATTAGCTTCATTAGTAAATAGTACTTTAAATATATTACCACTCATCGCTAGAGTGACATTTGTTATAGATAGTGTGGTTGTAGCTCCACTTGCTATTGTACCAGATTCTCCAGGTATATTATTGAATGTAGCGCCACCATTTGTACTCATTTGCCACTGAAAAGATAAATTAGTACTAGCAGTAGTTACGGGGTTTGTAAGTAAACGTGTTGCTGTTGCAATAGCTGAGAAATTGGCTGTTGTATCTTGACAAGCTGATTGATCTGTTGGTGGTGTGTTTATATTTACTTGTATCCCCTGTTGAAAAGTGTTTTGTCCTCCCGCTATAGTTGCAGGGCTTGTAACATAAAAACTTCCTACTGTACCCGCAGCAGTTACTAATCCATTTGTGTCTACTGTTGGAGTACCAGCTCCAAATTTACCATCGTTATCAGAATCGGTATTTTTATTATTATAGGCTTCATCAACGTCATTACAACCGTCATTGTCACTGTCGATATCCATAAAGTCAGGAGTGCCATCTAAATCTGTATCTCTATTTACGCATACGGGGGTGGAGAGAATTAACTCTAAACCATCATTTGGTTGCAAAGATGCGTTACATTGACTAAATTGTATTGAAAATATAGAAATATTACCATTTATACGTAGTGAACCAGCGGCCGTTCCATCAGAAATACCTTGTGTACTTTCAGGAACCCAAGTTACTGGCATTATTCCACAACCACTATCGGATACAGTATTGTTAGTTGAGAAAAAGTCATTTGTTCCATTTAATTCAGTCCAAGTTAAACCTCCCAATAAAGTCATAGTTGCAGATGTTTCAGAATCTAAATCAAGTTTGGCGCCAAGGCGATCAATGTGGATAACAGGATTGTTCACCAAAACAGGATTACCAAATCCGTCTTCATACCTTACCGTTATTAGACTATTCCAAGGAAAATCACTTTGAATAGATGCAGCATTTTGCAAAGGCTCTGACCAAAAATTATTCAAAGGATTAAAACTACCAGAAATAAAATTTGATTGTGTAGTGGTTATACTCGTAATCAAACCTCCTCCATAATCAAATGTTGCCGTATTACCTACTATATTCCAATTTCCTGTTTTTTGTAAAGTAGTGCTATTACAATACCCTTCATTTACATCAGAAATTCCATCATTATCATCGTCGAGGTCAAGATGATTGGTTACACCGTCGTTGTCGCAATCGCCAATAGGTCCTGTACATTGTAAATTGTATCCAAATTTTTCGAAATGAATAGGGTTTTTAGAAGTGCCTACTTCTAAATCCCAATCACCATCTTTTCCTGTGATATTGTTTGAAGCCGCAACAGTTAAACCTAAATGTGTTTTTAGATACATTACAGCTTCTTTTCCTTTTTTTCCTTCAGCAAAAGAACATCCATAAATATTAAGATGTGAATATTCAGAGTTTTGTGTTTTGAATTCTGATTGTAAAAATCCTGAAATTTCTTTAGCTTCAAGCCACTTACCATTAATTAACAACTCACCTGAGCGACCGTGAGAAAATAATTGATATGTATTTTTATTATTAACACGTAACACTTCTTCTGTAATTTGTTTTTTATTGGGTAACGCTTGGTCAATAAACAGATTGGTGGGTATACTATCTATATTTTTTATGCTTTTAATAGATTGAATAGTATCTATAGAGTATTCAATATTCGAAAAATTGTTGTTTATGCTAGCCTGAAGTTTAAAAAATGGTAAACTTCCTATCATTATAACAATTAAAACAGCTATTTTACTGAAATCATAGATTTTTTTACTCGATGATGATAATAATGGAGTTATATTATCATTTTTATCCTGAAGAATTACTAATTTATTTATTCTTCCAAATATAGGTAAATCAAATACTGCTTTTAAAGTGAAAAAATCATTTTTTCTACTAGATTTTATATTAATAGGTTTTATTAATAATAATAATCTGGATAAAATAGAATTAAAAACTCTATAAAAAATTAGGTGAATTAATTTCATATTACAAAGTATTATTTAAAAAAAAAATTATATAACATACAATATCAAATGATTACATAAATAAATTTTAAATTCATTTTCATTAACCCTCATCTACTTTATTAATCTAAAAAAAAGATCTAATTTGTTTTATATATTAACTTAATATTAGTTTATGTTAAATAAGTATTAATGCTTTTTAAATTTACAAAAAAATAATGTAAATAAATACCTACATAAATTATCATTTGTTATTTTTTTTTATTTTTATAAAATATGTGATTTTTGATTTTTTTTAAGATTTTAAAAAATCAAAAACACCAAGTATCATAAAAACAATAATCCTATTAAAAACAATACATATAAGAGTTTTAATTATACATATAGGCATCTAAATAATTAGAAAATAACAGTAAAAATATGCTTTTTCACAAAAAACACTTTATCGATTAAATATGCTTTTAATCTAAAAAAAAAATAGCTTAGTGTTTTTTTTGATAGATTTTTTAAAAAAATGATTATTTTTTTTTAGTCAAATTTTAAATACTACCTATTTTAACACCAAGAATCCTAAACAATTGTATTTTTCGAATTCTGGACATAATAGACCAAATTAAAGAAGTTAAAAAACTAAGTAATATGGCAACACACTTATTTTAAAAAGATACAAGACGGATAGGTAAGTGTGGAAATAGAGAAAAATATGGGCTTTATTCTCAATTAGATATAAATATAAATGATACAACAACTTGTAAGTATGGTGTTTTGACCCCTATAAAACAAGAGTGTTCTTTTAAATTTCGATTATTAATTATGCGATTAAATTTCTCATTAAAATTAACTGTTTGTCCTGGTTCCATTTTTCCATTGGTGTAATACGTCCCAAAAGACCATGAAGTCTAGTGTTGTTATAAAAATCCACGTATCTTTTTAAGATTATTTCAATTTCACCAAACGTTCTGTAATCAACTCTGTCAAACACTTCTTTTTTTAGTATTCCATGATAGGCCTCTATGTGCGCATTTTCCTCAGGTGTTGCTACATGTGTAAATTCTTGCTGAACTCCTATTAGACCAAGATATTCACGTACTCTTTTAGCAATAAACTGACTTCCATTATCACTTCTAATAACGACACTTTCAGGGTATTGATAGTCTAAAAACAAGAGAGACAATAACTCTATAACTTGATCTTGTTTTATAGTAAAAGAAAAATAGTCTTTTAAGATTCTACGTGTATGAACATCAATTATCGATAACAAATAAGCGTTTTTACCCACACTTGGAATCCAAACCATCTTAATATCCATTTCTAAACACTCAAAAGGTCTAGAGGTCTTTACTTTTCTGAATTTTACAAATTTTCGTCCAGAACCACTTCTGTTTATGCGTTTTTCTAATTTCAATAAACCTTCTTGTTTCATTATTCTATATAGCTTTTTATGATTAATTTGATAGCCATCTCGCTTTAAATAAGCGGTCATTAAACGGTATCCACAATCTATAAATTCATGACTCAAAATGTATTTAACTGATTTAATTACAGCGCCTTGAGTTACTAATCCATTTGACTTATGATAGGTAAGCTTACTAGGCTTGTTACCTCTTTTACCAGTACTTGGTGTGCGATAATAACTGCTTTGAACCATACCAATCATATTGATTATTTTCGTTTTACTAATAGTATACTTTTTGTAAATAGCATCTACTAAATCTTTCTTGGATTGGACGTTCCAAACTTTTTTTTTAAAAGCTCACGTTGAACTTCTAATTCAATTTCATTGTTACTTAATAATTTACGGAGTATTCTGTTTTCTTCCTCTGATTGCTTTAACTCCTTACTACGGGCATCATAAGTAACTCTTAAGCCAGCTTCTCCTTGATTATCATGCTTCTTCTTCCAACTATATAAAGTCCCTGTACTAAGACTGTATTTACGACAAGTCTCAACGATTCCTATTGCTTCTGAAGAGGCTAGAATTTCTAACTTTTCGGGTAAGCTCCATTTCTTGTATTTCATATCTTAAAGGTATTATTTGAAATTTAAAATAACACTCCGAACTTATTGGGGGCTAAAATATATGGTTAGTTCTTAATGCAACATTACTTTTTTAATATTTTACTTTTTTCCATAATTATATTTTCAAATAATTTTAAATCTTTATCATATCTAACTCCAGATCTTATAATTCCTTTTATTGTAACAAATTGACCAATCTGAATATTTTCTACTGATTTTTCAGTCTCACTAACAAAAGTACAACTAACACCTACTTTATCTTCTTTTGATTTTAAAAGAATTACTTTTTGATTATTAAAGTTCCTACTTATTTCTGCTACGATTCCATTAATTTCTATAATTTTGGACTTCCCATTAGAACCTATATACTTATCGTTAGCTTTTTTTGGATTAGTCAAATATTCATAAACTATTTCATTTACATTATAATTATAATCCGAATTTAATTCCTGAATATCCCTATGTGGTAAATTAAATAGATAATATACAACACCTAAAGTGATCATGATCCCAAAACTCAAAGCCAATAGACTAATCTTTAAAATATTTCTTTTTGTCATTTTAATTAGATTTGGTTAAAGTATTTTCAACAATTCAAGTTAATCCAATTTAATTACATTTTAAATATTTTTTTTAACTTTATATTAACTTTATTTTGTAAATAATTAACTCACCTTACGCAAAAACTTTATAACCTTTCGTAGTTTTAACACATTAAAAGTTAATAACTTTATATATTGCTAAATATGGAAAACTTTGCTGATTTATATAGTGATTATTTGATAAGTTCGAGTTCTTATACCACAGCCACAGGTATGGCTTCATTGCTATCTATTAAGCATGATAAAATTACTCGTGAATTATCTACGGGAAATTATGACAGTAAGTTTTTATGGAAACAAGCAAAAGTCTATATTGAAGAATTGACAAGGTCTCAAGACACCATTGTTTTAAGTTTTGATGATTCCATACAAGAAAAACAATATACCGATGAAAGCGAGCTTAATTGTTGGCATTATGACCATGTGTTTAATCGGTCTGTAAAAGGGGTTAATTTTTTGACCGCATTAGTAGAGGTTAGAGGTATGCGATTACCTTGTTCTGTTGAGTTTATAAAGAAAGATAGGTGGATAACAGATCCTACAACAGGCAATAGAAAACGTAAAAGTAGTGTAACAAAGAATGAATTATTCAGGAAAATGTTACGCGAATGTAATAGTAAACTTTTATATGATTATGTATTAGCCGATAGTTGGTTTAGCTCAGTTGAGAATATGAATTGTTGCAAAAAAGAATTAAAATCAGACTTTATTATGGCTCTAAAAAGCAATCGTAAAGTAGCTTTATCATTAGAGGATAAAGAAAATAAGAAATATATAAGTATTAAAACATTACAGCCAGGACAGCAGACTCTGGAGGTTTGGTTCGAGGAATTAGATTTTCCGCTGTTGCTTACAAAGCAAGTTTTCAAAAACGAGAATGATACAGTCGGCGAGTTGTACTTGGCTTGTAGTGATTTAAGCTTATCGTATGATCAAATAATTACAATCTACAAAAAACGGTGGGGCGTAGAGGAATATCATAAATCGATAAAAAGTAATACGGGATTCGCAAAATCTCCAACGAAGAGAATAAAAACACAAACCAATCATTATGTACTCTCAATAGTGGCTTACATAAAGTTAGAATTTTTAAAATTAAGGACAAATAAAAATCATTTTGCAATGAAAACTCAAATTTATTTAGCAGCTCAACAAGCTGCTTATGCGGAACTTCTAAAGTTATCAACAACTAGGACTACGTAATTCGATTTTTGAACTGTTTTTTTGCGTAAGGTGAGTAATTAAGATAATAAACTAGCAGATTATCGTATAAAATATTATTAAGAGGTGAATATTTTAAAGCTTTTTAATAGTTCTTAAACCTAAAAACAACAAAAATCAAACCCTCCATCAATGATGGGATGGGTTTGATTTTATAAACAGGTAACAGTGTATATGTTAACCGAAAAGTATACCACTTAACCAATATCAATGTATAAATAATTACGTTGATTAATAATGATAAGCATGTATACAAAACAAGAGATAATCATACGTAGTTACCGAGAAGGCAAAAGTCAACGATGTATTTCAGAAGAATTATCTATAAGCCATAAAACAGTTAGTAAATTCATCCATGACTATGAAACCTAGAATAGTTCTAATATTGAATCTACTTTAGGGTCACATAAAAAAGTTGGGGAGAATCCTTAAGTTTGCATAAAAAATGGAATGAATTTTTCAATAATTTCTTCAATTTTGCCAGAAGGATTATTAACTCATTTTGATATTGTTGATTTTAAAGAATTGGGCAATTTACAAACTAAGCAAGACTGTTTTTATATCTATTTAGATGAGAAAAACATAATCCCCAAAGAATATAGGTCTTTTGAATATGAGTCCAAAGGTTTTTATGACAGGAAACAAATACAAGACTTTCCCATAAAAGGTAAAGCAGTTTATTTATGTATAAGAAGGCGAAGGTGGCGTAATAAGGTCGACAAATCAAAAGAAGTAAAAAGTGATTATTCTATTATAGCTGAGGGTTCAAAATAAACCATTAAACTTTCAGGTTTTTTCATAACTATCCGAAAGTTATATTTTCAAAACATCCTTAGAAACTCGTGTTTTAGCTTTCTAAAATTTAAATACATTTTATGAGACTCTTCAAGCGCACTAAAAACACAAATACTCCATTAATTCGCCAAATTTTAGATTTAGTTCCTCGTTGGATGATTAGGAGATGTTCCGAAAATCATAAAAGCGATAAGGACTGCAGTAGGTATAAGACTTTCGATCAATTTGTAGCTTTAACTTTCGGACAGCTTAATAAATGTCTGACTTTAAGCGATATTTCTAGTAGTATTGGGGTGTCCGAGACATTCATATCAAGTTTAGGTCTTGATCAGAGTCCAGCACGTTCTACTATGAGTGATGGTAATAAAAACAGAAGTTATAAAGTATTCGAGAGCCTTTACAACAGACTGTTGACCCATTACAGCCATATCCTATCTAATCGTCATGAATCCCACATAATAGATGAAATTAAAGACCGAAGTATAAAACTTATAGACAGTACCGTTATTAGTCTATGCTTATCCATGTTTGACTAGGCAAAGTTTCGGACAGCAAAAGGAGGGATTAAAATACACACTTGTTGGGATACTGCCTGGTTCCCTTTAGAATGGAAAAACTTTTTGCCTAATCCCCGGAATATTTATGTGAGCCGTTTAAAAGGGCTTACAACTAAATGTAACCATTTTTTAAAAACTTTCGGATGGTTCTGATAAATTATTATAATTATCCATGATAATAATCTACAGTTTTCAATAGTTCATTTTCAAATTCATAAATTTCATCAATAGTATTTAACACTAGCCTAGTTTCACTATTATTTTGATCAAAAATCCCTAAATATTTCTTCCCACCATTCAGGTGCAGTCTACATATAGGTTTTCTATTATTATTATCCAGTAATATCCCAAAATAAGACTGTGTATCCCTATAAGCAATCCTATTAATATCAAGCTTACGTCTTAAAATAGCAACAACAATCCTGAAACCATCGAGTTCCTCTTGAGTAGTCAAAATTTTACTTTTCACTATAGGCGGGGCATTCTCTTCTTCTCGTTGCTCTTCTTCTTTTGTCAATGCTTTTTGCAGACGATCATTAACCTTTTCGCTTATAGTTTGATTATACGCTTTATGTACCAACTCTGTAAAATCAACCATTACACGTTCTGTAAGTCTTCCCGAATAAACTTGAGTAGCAAATAATCTTGTAAAAGCATATGAAGGTCTTTGTAATTCTATATTAATTAATTTCTTAAGCTCCTTAGTATATTTTAGTGAACTAGCATTACTTACAATTAAATCTTCATCAAAGGTAGATTTATGAAACTTTGAAATTTCTGGAATTATATAATCTTTAAGTTGCGTTATATTAAACTCTAAAAATGGTCTATCATCCATTACGTTAGACTCTTCCAAATCTGAATAAAATCGATATTCAATACCATTTGTCAGTAAAGCAAATCTAGATTTTGTAGCATTAAAATACCTAAACAACTGAGAATTATGTATATCTAAATCCTCTTTCCAATGCTTACACTCTATGATCAAAATAGGTTGCTCATCTTTCATTATCGCATAATCGACTTTCTCTCCTTTTTTTAATCCTATATCTGCTGTAAACTCTGGAACTACTTCTGTAGGATTAAATATATCATAACCTAGTATATTAATAAACGGAAGTGTAAAAGCGGTTTTTGTTGCCTCTTCTGTATGTATTTGGTTTTTTAAAGCATCTATTTTTTCAGACAGCTCATTTAATTTAGATTGAATTTCCATATTTATTTATTTGAAATTATAACTAGCAATAATTAAGATTAAAACATTCTGTATATTAAAGTTAACTAATTATAATTCAGATATATTGATGTATTACAATACAATATCTATGTGTAAAACTGAATTTTATACTTTATAAAAGAGTCTATGGAACATTTTATGCAAAATCACTTTCTATTTTATTAAATTATTTACGGTCAAATAATAAAGTATTCATAAAATTCATTAAGACACATAACACTAAAAGAATAGAGTTTTTAACAATTTGTTTTGGTAATTTATTCTTAATTGTTATTACTGAAACGAATACATATATATATACCATAATACAATACACAACTGTAAAACAAACACTTATAACACAAACAATTTTAAATCAATCTCTAGTACTGAACCAATGACAATTAGAGTAAAAAGCCCAAATAACAGGGCATTCGCTTTTAAAAATTTGTAAGAAAAGCAAAAATGACATATATTTGTGGATGAGAATGGTAGATGGTCTGCCATTAAAAAAAAATGACAAAAAGCAGGGTCCAAAAGGAAAAGTTACTCATCACAGAATGTTTTTCGACCTTGAATGATCCAAGACGAACCAGTAAAGGAAATATTCAATATCCTTTAGAAGAAATCCTATTTTTAACCTTATCAGCAGTGGTTTGTGGTTTTCAAACCTATGAGTTGATAGAAGGTTTCGGAGAGGAACGCATAGACTGGTTGCGAAAGTTTTATCCTTACAAAAATGGCACTCCGTCACATGATACTTTAGGAAAATTTTTCAGTAGAATAAACCCAAAAGAATTTTCAGAATGCCTTATAATGTTCACAGAGTCAATAGCTAAACACGACAAGAAAGTGGTTGCCATAGATGGCAAAACAGTTAAAGGATTTTTAACAAAAGAAGGTTATCCATTGCATATTCTAACGGCGTTTTGTACTGAAAATAGAATGAGTTTAGGGCAAGAAATTGTTGATGGAAAGGAGAATGAAATTGTTGCAATACCAAGATTATTAGAATTAATATGTATTGAAAACGCAATTATTACCATAGATGCTATTGGATGCCAGAGAGAAATTGCGGAGAAAATAATAGACCAACAAGCCCAATATATTTTGCAGGTCAAATCCAACCAAAAGACACTTCTTGAAAACATAGAAGACAGCTTTTCAGTGAAAAAAATAATCTCCACAAATATCACCGAAGATTGTGGACATGGACGAGTTGAAGTTAGACAATGTGACTTAATTACGGACTTAGAATTTATAGACGATGTCAAAAACTGGAAAGAAATAAAAACTTTAGTTCGTATAAAATCAAATACTTACATAAAGAAAATGGAAAAAGAAACCACCAGTATTCGATATTATATCAGTTCATTAAAGGCAGATGCTGAATTACACAATAAGTCTATTCGTTCACACTGGATAATAGAAAATAACCTACATTGGAATTTAGATGTGATTTTCAATGAAGATAATCAAGCTAAAAGAAATCAAAATGCCGTAGAAAACAGCAACTTACTGGCCAAAATTGCTATAAAACTATTGGATGACGAACAAACCCTGAAAAAAGCAAAGAACAGAAAAAGACAGAAAGCCTTTGCTAATGACACATACAGAGAATTAGTAATGAAAGTTTAAAAGCGAAT
>CAVYIL010000065.1:0-3048 GCA_963768325.1 uncultured Flavobacteriaceae bacterium
CTTTTGTTTTCCATCCAAAAACTCCAATCTGTATAGTTTTCTTCAATTTCAATTTTTTTAACAATGAGGTTGTCTTTAAAAACAAAAGCTAGTTTCGTTTTCAAAGGGTTTGTTTTGATCCCTATAAAACAATGAGTAATATCATTTTTCTCATGAATTTACTGCAATAAAATATTCTTTTTTCCTATTTTGCTTCCAGATAAAAATAAACCGTAGCGCTGCTATGCTTGATTTTTCTCTATCGCAGATATAAAAAAATAAGGGATTTTCTTTTACAGTAAATTCATGAGAAAAATGGTATAAATTATTTTTTATGATTTTGGATTTTATTTTGTAGCATTTTAATTTCATCTCTTAATCTTGCTGCTAGTATAAAATCTAATTCTTTTGCGGCTTTTTCCATTTCTTTGCGTACGTTTCTAACTCTTGTTTCTAATTTTTCTTTTGTAAAGTATTCCGTTTCTTTTTCGGCAGCTTGTAGAGTTGGAGAATTTTCAAATTTATAAGGTTCAACTTTTTTATTAGCTAGTGCATTATCTAAAGATTTTTTGATAGCATGTGGGGTGATATTATTTTTGATATTATACGAAATTTGTTTTTCACGTCTGTAGTCAGTTTGATCAATAGTTTTTTGCATACTATTGGTTATTTTATCTGCATACATGATCGCTTTTCCATTAATATTTCTTGCCGCTCGTCCTATAGTTTGGGTTAAAGATCTATTATTACGCAAAAAACCTTCTTTATCAGCGTCTAATATTGCTACTAAGGATACTTCTGGTAGGTCAAGTCCTTCTCTTAATAGGTTTACGCCTATCAATACATCAAAAAGTCCTTTGCGTAGGTCTTGCATAATTTCTACTCGTTCTAAAGTGTCAACATCACTATGTATGTACCTACATCGAATATCGATTCTTGCAAGATATTTAGCTAATTCTTCTGCCATTCTTTTGGTTAGGGTGGTTACCAAAATTCGTTCGTCTTTTTCGATACGTTGGTTGATTTCTTCGGTTAGGTCATCGATTTGGTTAAGACTTGGGCGTACTTCGATTGTGGGGTCTAATAATCCAGTAGGGCGAATAATTTGCTCTACATATGTGCCTTCGCATTGCTGTAGTTCATAATCAGCGGGGGTAGCACTGATATATATTACTTGATTCTGCAGAGTTTCAAATTCTTCGAATTTTAAGGGTCGATTGTCCATTGCAGCAGGGAGTCTAAAGCCGTATTCTACTAAGTTTTCTTTCCTAGAGCGATCTCCTCCAAACATAGCGTGTACTTGCGGAATGGTTACATGACTCTCATCTATAAACATTAGATAGTCATCTGGGAAGTAGTCTATAAGACAGAAAGGTCTTGATCCGGGTTCTCTTCCATCAAGATATCGGGAGTAATTTTCGATACCGGAACAATAACCGAGTTCGCGGATCATTTCTAGATCAAAATTAGTGCGTTCTTCTAATCGCTTAGCTTCTAGTGATTTTCCTATTTCTTTGAAATAGTTAACTTGTTTACCTAGGTCTAGACTAATTTGGTTTATTGCTCCATTAAGAATGTCGGGAGAGGTAACGAACATGTTGGCTGGATAGATGTTTAGTCGGTCGCGTTTATCAATAATCACATTGGTTAACACGTTAAATGTTTCAATCTCTTCAATTTCATCTCCAAAAAAATGAATACGAAATGCTTCATCTGCATAACTTGGGAATATGTCTACTGTATCTCCTTTGATTCTAAAGTTACCGTGTTTAAATTCTGCTTCTGTTCTAGAGTATAGGCTTTGTACTAGTTTATGAAGTAGGGCTGTCCTAGATATAATTTGTTCTTTTTCAATGGATATTATATTTTTCTGAAATTCTATTGGATTTCCGATTCCATATATGCAGGATACAGATGCTATAACTATAATATCTCTTCGTCCAGAGAGTAGGGAGGATGTTGCGCTTAAACGAAGTTTCTCGATTTCCTCATTTATCGAAAGGTCTTTTTCTATATATACTCCTGAGGTAGGTATGTATGCTTCTGGCTGGTAATAATCGTAATATGAAACAAAATATTCTATTGCATTATGTGGGAAAAATTGTTTAAATTCTGAATATAATTGGGCTGCTAAAGTTTTGTTATGAGCTAATACTAAGGTTGGTCTTTGTAGGCGTTCAATTACATTGGCAGCTGTAAATGTTTTTCCTGAGCCGGTTACCCCAAGTAGGGTTTGGTATTTTTCATTAGATTCTATTGCTTTGACTAATTGTTGTATTGCTTCTGGTTGATCTCCCGTAGGCTTAAACTTCGATTCAAGAATAAACTTCATTTTTGTTTATTTTTTTGATATTAAAGATACTGAATCCTATGCTATATGAATTTATCAAATTAGTGAGAAATTTCCTGATACTACTCTTCTGTCCTCTAGTTATACTTTGAACCAGTATTGATCGGAAAGCATAAGCTGTCCTTGATATTTTCCGTCCCATCCTTTACCATCTGGTGTAATTTGTTTAAGTAATTTTCCGTTTCGATCAAAAATATATATTTTAGAGTTCGGATGTACTTGTCCTGAAATTCCTTGTACAGCCCATGTTTCATGAAAGCCATCTCCGTTAGGGGTGAAATATTTTGGAAAGCCTATTACAGAAATATCTTGTGTGGTTAATGGTGTGCAGCCATTTTTGTCTCTGACGTAGATAGTATGAAATCCTGAAGGGATGTTAGGAAATGTTGGGCTTTCTTGGTAATGGCTTAGAGTTTCGTTGATTTTTATAGCGTATTCATATATTCCATAGCCTTCTGCAAAAATGGTAACAGTGTTATTTTTGCTAGCATCCTTTATCTTTATTGATTTTATGGTTGCCGAACCTGAGGGAAGTACTTTTATTATCCTCTTTTTATGGCATCCACTCAAAAGATTTGTGACTTCTACTGAGTATGTTCCTGTTTGGTTAACTTGTATAGAGTGTGAAGTTTTTTTTGATGACCATAAGTAACTATAATCATTTTGTTTGTCTTGTGGTGATATGCCTGCATCTAATTCTGTAATTGGTTGGTTTTTAC
>CAVYIL010000066.1:0-11468 GCA_963768325.1 uncultured Flavobacteriaceae bacterium
GTTTTGACGTTATATAACTATGTGGTTTAACAGACGTGGCATGTTAAATAGAAGTCCAGTTTTGATAAATCAAACCCTTAATTATGCCAATTTCTAGGATTAAACACGTCAAAATTTAAAATCAAAAGAATAATAACCCTAAGTACATGACAAAAATTTCGGTAAATTTATATTTGTTTGATTTAGAGTATTTAAGAGCCAGTTCACGACAAACTGTAGCCCGTATTTGAATATAGAAAAAGCTTTACGTCCACCATGTTTTTTGATGATTATAGGTTTGACTTTTAGATGCAGGTAGATACCCACTTTGTAGCACCACACAAAGGCGATCATGGCAAGAAGGACTAATTTTTCTATGCGCTGTATGTCTGTTAGGTGTGTTTTTTCAATATCAAACCCGCTTGATTTCATTGCCTTAAAGCACATTTCAATTTGCCATCCTTGCTTATAATCGTGTTGAGCTTGATCAGGTTTATTAAATGAAATAATCTAAGTACATGACAAAAATCGAATCAGGTTTATATTATTTTGATTTACAGGGTTTAACAATGTGGAAGAGATGTAATCTAATCCATATTTGAAAATACTTTTGGACATTCTACCATGCTTTTTAATTTTGATAGGGCAGATTTCGTGTAAATATATTCCAACCTTATAGCACCACACAAAAGCCAACATAACCAGTAATACTAATTTTTCAATACGTTCTATATCTTGCAAATGTGTGTTTTTAATATCAAAACCACTAGACTTCATAGCTTTAAAGCACATTTCAATTTGCCATCTTTGCTTATACTGTTCCAAGGCTACCTCAGGTTTGTTGAATGATACAATGATAAGAAAATCCTGTTTCCCATTTTTGTTATTGAGCTTACATCCAGATAGGTAACAAAGCTGTCCATTAATACGCACAATTTTAGGATAATAAACAAATTCATTGACCTTGTAAGCATTAAACAAATGCCACACCTTAATGGTTTTGTGTTTGTGCGGGAGTTCTACCTTAAAATTATTGCGGATACGAATATAGTACCTAATTCCATTTCTGTTCAAGAATTTCAACCAGCTATCCCCAACAAACTCCCTATCTGCTACAATGGATGTAATGACATCCTTACCAAAGAGCCTTATAAAGCGATTTACCAAATCGATACGCTCTTTACTGTTAGAGTTACCACATTTATCAAGCATAGTAAACAATAAAGGAAAGGCAACCCCTTTGTAAACAATCCCTAGCATAAAAATGTTGATATTGGTTTGTCCAAACTTCCAATTGGTTCTATCGATACTCAAAATGAACGTATCCTGTTTAGGTAGTAATCTATAAACAAGACGTGCTATTAAATCCGAATCTAAAGCGTAATCGGCAATAAACCGCTGAATACGTCTTAAAGACGATTTTGAGTTTGCAGAACTCTCAAAGGCATTAGCAAGCTTTTCAAAAGTAACTGTTTGTACTTTACACAACGCTAGGATAAAGTGAGATATAAATTTTATTCTCGCCATCTAAGTACATGAACAAAAATTTCGGCAAATTTATATTTGTTTGATTTAGAGCATTTAAGAGCCAGTTAGCGACAAACTGTAGCCCGTATTTGAATATGGAAATAGCTTTACGTCCATGTTTTTTGATGATTATAGGTTTGACTTTTAGATGCAGGTAGATACCCACTTTGTAGCACCACACAAAGGCGATCATGACAAGAAGGACTAATTTTTCTATGCGCTGTATGTCTGTTAGGTGTGTTTTTTCAATATCAAACCCGCTTGATTTCATTGCCTTAAAGCACATTTCAATTTGCCATCGTTGCTTATAATCGTGTTTAGCTTGATCAGGTTTATTAAATGAAATAATAATCAGAAAATCTCCATTTTTGACCTTACACCCTGAAAGATAACAGAGTTGTTGGTTTATGGATACTATTTTATTGTAGTGTTTATACTGCCCAACTTTAAGATTATTGAATAACCAAAACGCCTTAATCTCTTTATTCTTCTCAGGCAGATATACTTTGAAGTTATTACGAATTCTAATGTGATAGGGGATCTGCTGCTCATTCAAATAGGCGATCCATTTGTGACCTACAAACTCTCTGTCTGCTACAAGGGATTGAATACAGCACTTCCCAAATAAACATACAAAGCGTTCTATTAAACCGATTCGCTCTTCACTATTAGAATTACCGCGTTTAGCAAGCATTGTAAATAATAAGGGAAATGCCACTCCCTGATATACAATGCCAAGCATAAAAATATTGATATTTAACTCCCCAAACTTCCAATTGGTACGATCTATAGAAAGAATGTATTTCTCTTGTTTAGGCGAGTCCGCCAAATACTAACTTGGCAATTAAATCTCTATCCAATGTGTAACCTGATATGAAACGCTGAATACGTCTTAATGATGACTCAGCCTTAGAGGTGCTATCAAATCCATTCGCAAGTTTGCTGAAGGTCACTGTTTGAACTTTACACAAGGCACAAATAAAATGTGAAATTAATCGTAAACGAGCTTTGTTAATTGTTCCCTGAAAAAAGTCGGACAATACTGCGTTTAATTCAGTACTTTTAGAATAAGCATTGGTTTTCTTCATCGTAATTACAGGTTGTGAATATTCCTATAATATACTAATAATCAATAATTTATAAAAGTATTATCGCAAGTAATTTGTTGAAAATCAATTCTTTGTATTTTTGTCATGTACTTAGTGAAATAATAATCAGAAAATCTCCATTTTTGACCTTACACCCTGAAAGATAACAGAGTTGTTGGTTTATGGATACTATTTTATTGTAGTGTTTATACTGCCCAACTTTAAGATTATTGAATAACCAAAACGCCTTAATCTCTTTATTCTTCTCAGGCAGATATACTTTGAAGTTATTACGAATTCTAATGTGATAGGGGATCTGCTGCTCATTCAAATAGGCGATCCATTTGTGACCTACAAACTCTCTGTCTGCTACAAGGGATTGAATACAGCACTTCCCAAATAAACATACAAAGCGTTCTATTAAACCGATTCGCTCTTCACTATTAGAATTACCGCGTTTAGCAAGCATTGTAAATAATAAGGGAAATGCCACTCCCTGATATACAATGCCAAGCATAAAAATATTGATATTTAACTCCCCAAACTTCCAATTGGTACGATCTATAGAAAGAATGTATTTCTCTTGTTTAGGCAGTAGGCCAAATACTAACTTGGCAATTAAATCTCTATCCAATGTGTAACTTGATATGAAACGCTGAATACGTCTTAATGATGACTCAGCCTTAGAGGTGCTATCAAATCCATTCGCAAGTTTGCTGAAGGTCACTGTTTGAACCTTACACAAGGCACAAATAAAATGTGAAATTAATCGTAAACGAGCTTTGTTAATTGTTCCCTGAAAAAAGTCGGACAATACTGCGTTTAATTCAGTGCTTTTAGAATAAACATTGGTTTTCTTCATCGTAATTACAGGTTGTGAATATTCCTATAATACACTGATAATCAATAATTTATAAAAGTATTATCGCGAGTAATTTATTGAAAATCAATGCTTTGTATTTTTGTCATGTACTAAGATAATAACCATAAAAAAAATCCATTATTACTCGTTTAATATTGTTGCGGATTTAAGGATTTACAATACCAGCGTATACAGCCTAAAATTACAGTACCTTCAAAATGACGCCCTTTGAAATCCTTCATTACCTTTTTACCTTTAGATTGGTCGCAAGATATGCCCATAACTTAAAATTTGCAACAGAGCCAAAAATAGAGGGATGTCATTCATCAAAGTAAATAAACAATGCCTTTTTTATATTCATTATAAATAAAGAAACAAACCCTTGTTAAAGCTTGGCTAAAACACTGCCGAATCCTATTTTTGCTATCAACTAATTAAACATTTTAAAATAATGAGCGGATTATTAAAATCTTCGATAGGAAGAAAAGTAGCTATGGCACTTTCAGCTTTCTTCCTAATGTTTTTTTTACTTCAACATTTTGCAATTAATATAACTTCAATTTTTAGTCCAGATGTATTTAATGAGTTATCTCATTTTATGGGAACTAATCCATTAGTTCAGTATGTATTACAGCCTGTATTGATTTTTGGAGTTGTTTTTCACTTTGTGATGGGGTTTGTTTTAGAGTTAAAAAATAAAGGAGCAAGAGGTGTAAAATATGCTAAAAACAATGGAGCAGCAAATTCTACTTGGATGAGAAGAAACATGATTTGGAGTGGATTAGCAATTTTGTTCTTTATTGTATTACATTTTATGATTTCTGGATTCCAGAAATTAAAACAAAGTTTATTGAAGGAGATTGGTCTGGAGTATTAGCTGGAGAAGAGGGATTTCGATATTATGCTGAATTACAACAAAAATTTGTGAGCCCTATACGAGTAGGGATATATGTAGTAGCTTTTTCTTTTTGGCATTACACTTATTACATGGATTCAATTCAGCATTCCAATCAGTTGGAACAAACAATAAATACACTAAAGGATTGAAAACTTTTGGGAAGTTATATGCAATTATAATTCCATTCGGATTTATAGTTATTGCATTATTTCATCATTTCAATCATTCTCACTAATACTATGATATTATGGCAATATTAGATTCAAAAGTACCAAAGGGTCCATTAAAAGATAAATGGACTAATTATAAAAATAAAATTAATTTAGTAAATCCAGCCAACAAACGTCATATTGATGTTATTGTTGTTGGAACAGGTTTAGCAGGAGGTTCTGCTGCTGCTACTTTAGCAGAATTAGGATATAATGTAAAAGCTTTTGCTTATCAAGATTCACCACGAAGAGCACATTCAATTGCAGCACAAGGAGGAATCAATGCAGCAAAAAATTATCAAGGTGATGGTGATTCAACTTACCGATTATTTTATGATACTGTAAAAGGTGGAGATTATCGATCACGAGAAGCAAACGTATATCGTTTAGCTGAAGTTTCTGCAAATATTATTGACCAATGTGTTGCACAAGGTGTTCCTTTTGCACGAGATTATGGTGGATTGTTAGACAACCGTTCTTTTGGTGGTGTATTGGTTTCTAGAACTTTTTATGCTAAAGGACAAACAGGACAACAATTATTATTAGGAGCTTATTCTGCAATGAATCGTCAAATTGCACGTGGTAAAATTGAAATGTTTAACCGTCACGAAATGCTAGATTTTGTAAAGGTTGATGGAAAAGCAAGAGGAATTATTGCACGTAACTTAATTACAGGAGAAATAGAAAGACATTCTGCTCATGCTGTTGTTATTGCATCAGGTGGTTATGGAAATGTATATTTTCTTATCAACAAATGCAATGGGATCTAATGCTACTGCTGCTTGGAAAATACATAAAAAAGGAGCATTTTTTGCAAATCCTTGTTATACTCAAATTCACCCAACTTGTATTCCACGATCAGGAGATTATCAATCTAAATTAACATTGATGTCAGAATCATTGCGTAATGATGGACGTATTTGGGTTCCTAAGAATATGGAAGATGTAATGGCAATTAGAGAAGGAAAATTAAAACCAACTCAGATTTAACAGAAGAAGAAAGAGATTATTATTTAGAAAGAAGATATCCTGCGTTTGGTAACTTAGTTCCTCGTGATGTTGCTTCAAGAGCAGCAAAAGAACGTTGTGATGCTGGTTATGGAGTAAATGCAACAGGTGAAGCTGTTTATTTAGATTTTAAATCTGCGATAATCGTTATGGAAAAGAACAAGCCAAACTGCATGGAATCACGAATCCTTCTGAGCATAAAGTTTATGAATTAGGACAGAAGATAGTAGAAGAAAAATATGGAAACTTATTCCAAATGTATGAGAAAATTGTAGATGAAAATCCATACAAAACACCAATGATGATTTATCCTGCAACCCACTATACAATGGGAGGAATTTGGGTTGATTATAATTTAATGACTACTATTCATGGTTGTTATGCTATTGGAGAAGCCAATTTCTCTGATCACGGTGCAAACAGATTAGGAGCTTCTGCATTAATGCAAGGTTTAGCTGATGGATATTTTGTATTACCTTATACAATTGGAGATTATTTATCTAATGATATTCGAACAGGAGAAATTTCTACTGAAACTAAAGAATTTGACGAAGCGGAAAAAGAAGTAAAAGATAGAATTAACTTTTTTATAAATAATAACGGAATACATTCTGTTGATTATTTCCATAAAAAATTAGGTAAAATAATGTGGGATAAATGTGGAATGTCTCGAAATGAAGAAGGTTTAAAAGAAGCTATAAATGAAATTAAAGAATTACGAGAAGATTTTTGGAAAGATGTAAAAGTTCCTGGAACTGCAACAGAAATGAATCCAGAATTAGAAAAAGCAGGTAGAGTAGCTGATTTTTTAGAATTAGGAGAATTGTTTGCTAAAGATGCTTTGGAAAGAAATGAATCTTGTGGAGGTCATTTTAGAGAAGAATCTGCTAGAATTAGATGGACCACAAAAAGGAGAAGCTAAACGAGATGATAAAAATTTTGCTTATGTTGCTGCATGGGAATATAAAGGAGAACCATCTGAAGCTCGTTCTGCATAAAGAAGAATTAGAATTTAAAGATATTGAATTAAAACAACGTTCATATAAATAAGAAAGACTATGAATTTAACACTTAAAATTTGGAGACAGAAAAATGCGTCTGATAAGGGACAGATGGTCGAGTATAAAGTGTACTGATATTTCAGAACATATGTCTTTCTTAGAAATGATGGATGTTTTAAACGAGCAATTGGTTAACAATGGAGAAGATCCTGTTGCTTTTGATCACGATTGTCGAGAAGGAATTTGTGGAATGTGTTCTATGTATATTAATGGAGAAGCTCATGGACCAGACAGAGGAGTAACAACTTGTCAGTTACACATGCGAATGTTTAAAGATGGAGATACAATTACTATCGAACCATTTAGAGCTAAAGCATTTCCTGTAATTAAAGATTTAGTTGTAGATCGATCTTCTTTTGAACGAATTCAACAAGCAGGTGGTTTTATTTCTGTAAATACTTCTGGAAATACTCAGGATGCTAATTCAATTCCTATTGCAAAAGAAGCAGCTGATAAAGCTATGGATGCTGCAACTTGTATTGGTTGTGGAGCATGTGTAGCTACTTGTAAAAATGCTTCAGCTATGTTATTTGTTGGAGCAAAAGTATCTCAATATGCATTATTACCACAAGGTCAGGTAGAAGCGACAGATCGTGTGTTGACAATGGTCAACCAAATGGATGAAGAAGGATTTGGTAATTGTACAAATACTGGAGCTTGTGAAGTTGAATGTCCTAAAGGTATTTCTTTAGAGAATATTGCTCGTATGAACAGAGAATTTCTAAAAGCGAGCTTAAAAGGATAGCTATTTAAAAAACTGAATCTATTCGTAACGGCTCTGTTGCAAATTTTAAGTTTTAGATATATCTTGCGTTAAAAACGTAATGAGAGATTTCAAAGGGCGCCATTTTGAAGGTACTGTAATTTTAGGCTGTATACGTTGGTATTGTAAATACGGAATAAGTTATCGAAATTTAGAAGAGATGATGTTGGAGAGAGGCGTTGATGTGGATCACTCTACCTTATATCGATGGGTTCAAAAATATGCTCCTGAAATGGAGCGTCGTTTACAATGGCATCGTAAAGGTCGTTCTATAGGTACTTGGCAATTGGATGAAACCTATATAAAGGTAAAAGGAGTATGGAAGTATTTATATAGGGCTATCGATAGTAAAGGAAATACACTTGACTTCTATCTCTCCCATACGCGTAACACTAAAGCAGCTTATCGCTTTCTTAGGAAAGTACTGGGTAAATTCAAATCCTATGAGCAACCAACAAAAATTAATACAGACAAGAATCCTTCATATGGAGCGGCTTTAAAGCTCCTCAAAAAAGAAGGTAAATGTAATAAGAATCTCGAACACAGACAGGTTAAATACATGAATAATCGTGTGGAATCTGATCATGGCAAACTAAAACGAAGGATTAACCCTGGACTTGGTTTTCAGAAAATGAAAACAGCACTAGCTACCATAAAGGGCTATGAAGTCATGTGCATGTTTGAGAAAAAACAATTTGATATTTGGATGGGATTTCCTGAAACTAAATTGGAAAGATTACAGGGGGAAATCCGTCTAGTTCAGAATCAATTTTACTTCTAGAAATAAAGATATATTCTGAAAAATTATAAAAAATAGTATCCTAAAATAATATTTGCAACAGAGCCCTAAAGTGATTTACCACAAAGATAATAAAGTGGTAAGTGTGGTGGTAAGAAATATTGTAAATAACGTAATAAAAAATGTTATTATATAAACAAAGCAGGTGTGTAACCTGCTTTGTTTCAATACGATTTAATAAAAAATGTTATTTTGTAAACATTTAAAAGTACTCGAGGTGGGAATCGAACCCACACACCCGAAGATATTGGATTTTGAATCCAACGCGTCTACCAATTCCGCCACTCGAGCCTTAATCGACGGCAAAATTAATCAAATATTCTTTTGTAACACAAAAATAAGTGAAAAAATACGGTTTATAGTTGAAATTAATTTTTAAATTTGCAACTTAATTTTTAGAAAACAGGTTTTAACTCGTTAATAAACAATATTTTACCCTATGCCTAAAGCATATACAGAAGCAAAGTTTTTTGCATGTACACAAAGTATCGAACTAGCAGAAAAGATGGTCGCAGCTTATGGCTCTAAACTTGGGAATGTAATTACATCAACCTATAGTGATGGCGAATTTCAACCTTCTTTTGAGGAATCCGTAAGAGGATCAAGAGTATTTATTATAGGATCTACCCATCCTAATTCTGACCATTTAATGGAAATGTTATTAATGTTAGATGCTGCCAAAAGAGCATCTGCTAGACATATTACCGCGGTATTACCATATTATGGCTGGGCTCGTCAAGATAGAAAAGACAAACCTAGAGTGCCTATAGCAGCTAAACTAATAGCCAAAATGTTAGAAACTGCGGGTGCTACAAGAATAATCACCATGGATTTGCATGCGGATCAAATTCAAGGGTTTTTTGAAAAACCTGTAGATCACCTATTTGCATCTACTATATTTTTACCATACGTACAGTCACTAAATTTAGAAAACCTAACTATTGCATCTCCTGATATGGGAGGATCTAAAAGAGCGTATGCCTACTCTAAAGCGTTAATGTGTGATGTGGTAATTTGCTACAAACAACGTGCTAAAGCTAATATAATTTCTCACATGGAACTAATAGGTGATGTTACTGGCAGAAATGTGGTATTAGTTGATGATATGGTCGATACAGCAGGAACATTGACTAAGGCGGCTGACCTTATGATAGAAAGAGGAGCCAAAAGTGTTAGAGCAATTTGCACACATCCTATTCTTTCTGGAGATGCGTATGAAAAATTAGAAAATTCTAAATTAGAAGAATTGATTGTTACAGATTCTATTCCCCTAAGAAAGAAAAGTAAAAAAATTAGAGTTGTTACCTGTTCCGACTTGTTTGCTGATGTTATGAGCAGAGTACACAATAATGATTCGATCAGCTCTAACTTTATAATGTAAATTAATAATAATTAATATATTTAAAAATGAAATCATTAACAATCAATGCGTCTCAAAGAGAAAGCGTAGGCAAAAAAGTAACTAAAGCCTTACGTAATGCTGGTCAGGTACCTTGTGTTATTTATGGTGGAGACACTATTACACACTTTTCTGCTCCAGAAATAGCTTTTAAAAATTTAGTGTATACTCCAGACGTTCATACCGTGGTAATCGCATTAGATAATGGTACTAAAATAAATGGAATTCTTCAAGATATTCAATTTCACCCTGTAACGGATAAAATTTTGCACATTGATTTTGTAGAAATTTTTGAAGATAAACCAATCACTGTGGATATTCCTTTTGAAACCGTAGGGAATTCTAAGGGTGTTCGTAATGGAGGTGTATTACGCTTCAATTTACGTCGAATTAAAGTTAAAGGTCTTGCTTCAAAACTTCCAGACATGATTCAAGGAGATATTACTAACCTAAAAATTGGTAACAAATTGTATGTTACTGATGTAGCTAGTGAAGATTACTCCATTTTACATCCAGATAACACAGTAATATGTCAAGTAAGAACATCGCGTAATGCTGGTGCAATCGAAGATGAAGACGAAGAGGTAGGAACTACAGACACAGCAAAAGAAGAAGCTACTGCTGAGGCTTAATTTTTTTTCTAACAAATAAATAAAAAAACATTCTGATTATTAATCCAGAATGTTTTTTTGTTCTAACCAAACCTTAATAAGTGATACCTATTCAAAATAATTTAGAAGCCTCTCTAATACAATTTTCCCATGTGTTTGCAAAAGAAAATAGAATAACTTAGTGCATATCACTTTTTAACTCGTTTGAATATAAAAATATATGACCATCCGTTACTTGTACCAATTTCTAAAAAAGCATACATTTGATCAATTTACACTCAAAATAGAAAGTATGAATCTTCTCAAATTTTTCAAAAAGTATCCTGATGAATCTACCTGTATTGAAGGTTTTAAGTTAAAACGTCTTGAGATGGGGATTATCTGTAAAAAGTGCAGTCATAGCGAACACTATTTTCGAAATACGGATTTAAAATTTCAATGTAAAAAATGTGGCACCCGTTTAAGTCTTCGATCAGGTACTGTTATGGAAAACAGTAAATTACCATTTCAATATTGGATGATTTGTATCGAATTAATGACACTCTCTAAAAAGAGTTTTTCTGCATTAGAAATGCAACGTATGTTGGGTCACAAGCGCTATGAACCTATTTGGTTTATGATGCATAAAATTCGTAGGGTTATGGGTAAAAGAGAAGCGAAATATGAATTAAATGGCTGTATAGAATTTGATGAAGGTTTTTTTGAAAGAGTCGACAATAAAGATGTTCTTAAAGAAAAATCGGAGCAAACCAATAAAGATACTACCTCCAATAAACGCGGAAGAGGAAGCGAAAGGCAGGCTAAAGTATTAGTTATGGTCGAATCCGAACCTAGTATTGAAGCACCTAAAAAAGGTAAACCTAACAGAAAAGTAGGTTATTTAAAAATGGTAGTGATGGAGGATTTGAAAGCAGAAAGTATTAATAAAGTGGTTGAAAAATCAGTAAATAAAACAGCATCTGCTTTAACGGATGGATATAAAGGATATGCTAAATTAAAAGAAAAAATAGTAAATCACAGTATAGTAATAGAACCCAATAAAACAAAATCCGAAAAAGTGTTTCCTTGGGTGAATAGAACAATAAGTAATGCCAAAAAAGTGCTTGTGGGGATTCATCATAATTGTATAAATCAGCAATATTTTCAAAACTATTTAGATGAATTTTGTTATAAATTCAACCGAAGATATTTTGGAAATAAACTTTCTGATAGACTTATGATTGCAGCTTTAGAAACAACTTGGTATTAGTAACGGATAGTCATA
>CAVYIL010000067.1:0-4572 GCA_963768325.1 uncultured Flavobacteriaceae bacterium
TAAGCACATTTTATTAAAAGGATACAGAAATAATGGATCAAGGTTTTTCAAAGGAGGTTATTAATAAAAAAAGCGAGATAATTCATTTTTTAAATTATTATAAAAATGATGGTTTTAAAAAAGAAGTTATAGAGTCACTTAATCAATTAAAAAATATAGATTTCGATAAATATTCAGTTTTAATAGAAAATTTAATAGCTGAATTACAAATTATTATTTATTCTAAGAATAATTATGATGACTCAGTAACAATGGTCTTTAGGAATAAAGGGTATGATAAATTTTATATAAAAGGTTGTAAATTTATTTCAAATGAATTTAAAGAAGATATTCCAAAAATAGTATTATCAATTTTAGAAGGCAACTATAGCGTAACAACTTTCAAAAGAGCAGGAAAAATATTAACGAACAAAGTGATGTTGTTAGGTACTGAAAAAAAGAGTGAAATTGGAGTGTTTAACTGTTTTAAAAGACCAAATGCAATAGAAAAAAATAAAGGAACAAGTGTTTTGTCAGAAAAACTAAGTTGTTAGCCGATATAAGAGAGCCTTAAAAATTGTAAAAAAAAGATTAATGTTTTTCAAAAACAATTGAAATACCTCCGCTAGCGCTCGTCTGCGACGGGTGCCGTTCAGAGTAAGTAGATAGTATTAGCAATAGACAATGAAGTTTTTTTGTAAGTATTGATTAAATTATATAGTTTGTGGGCACCCGTCGCAGACGAGCGCTAGCGGGGGAAAGTACCTGAAACAAATACCTAGTACTACTTTTAGAGCTTTTAACCAATGGATACGTAAACAGAAATTACCAGGGAGTAATTGGAGAGTGTCAGATCCAGGACATTTTCACATTAAGCGCTAATAACGTTATATTATATGATATATCTAAAAATAAAAATGGATTATACCAATTCAAAAACCAAAAACCAAAAATCTATAATTGAAAGATTAATTGGTTTATTTATTCCAAAAGCTAATCCTGATTTAGAAGACAAAGTAGACAAAATAAGATATTGGCTTTTGGAATTTGAAAACGAAGAAACTATACCAAATCGTGAGATAGGAATAAGTAAAACTAATGAAATTTTAATAAAAATGCCTTCGATTAATAATTATGGTTATTGGACAGATAATAGCTTAAATTGTAAAGACTTTAAGAATTCTTTTGGTTTCGAATTTATCTCGAAAGAGTTTTTTGAAAAACAATGGAGTTTTGACCTAGCTAAATCTGTTAAATAATTTTTAACCATTAAAAGACTAATAAAAACCAGTTACGTTATAACAATGTAACTGGTTTTTTTCTTTTCTATAGAATGAAATCATATTATAAAATAGATTGAATTTTTCTTTTAGCGATAAAAGCATCGATAAAAGAGAAGATGCGGTAAGAGAATTCTTTTTTTTCAATTGACTTTTTTACATTGTTTAGTAAAAATATTGTTAATTTGCCAAGCTTAAGCAGCCTAATTAGCTCTTAAATACTATAGGTGAAGGTATTAAAAACAGATATAAATAGTTGTGAAGGGGTCTACCGTTACGGTTTACAAGGGCAAGAATCTGACCCAGAAACTGGAAAAGAAGCTTTCCAACTTAGACTGTGGGATTCTAGAATAGGTAGGTGGCTTACGACTGATCCTTACGGACAATTTGCTTCCTCCGCTAGCGCTCGTCTGCGACGGGTGCCGTTCAGAGTAAGTAGATAGTATTAGCAATAGACAATGAAGTTTTTTTGTAAGTATTGATTAAATTATATAGTTTGTGGGCACCCGTCGCAGACGAGCGCTAGCGGGGGTAAGATTAAAAACTCATTACCCGGTTCTCGTTCTATATTGGATAACACCCCAAGAAATATAGATATTTTCAAAGGTTCTGTTCATACCAATCTTCCACATATTACAATTTATCCACGTTAACACTTTTAGCATGAAATTAGAAGATGAAATATTCGTAAATAAGTATGGTCAAGGATTGGTTGTAATTGAGGAGCTAATTAATAGATTTCATTTGCTGGATTGGCCTAAAAAGAAGGCTTTTCTAAATGATGTTCTTTATTTGATTATGCAATCAAAGCCAAAAGAAGAAGATACAGAGTTAGCTATTAAAGAAAGTGGCTTGAAGCCCACATTTACACCATGTGTGCTTTTACGAAAAGGAGTAGCTAACCACCATTTAATGAAGATTGTTGGGTTACCCGAAATAGAACTAAACAAAGCTTTCACATTATTATTGAACTTATTCAAGGTTGCTTATAAAAGAAGGTTTGAAATTGAAAAGAACAATCCAGATAAGTGGTGGTATTGGGATTTGTCAGACAGTAAGAAAGTTGAAAAGATAATCAATCAATGAAATTCATAAGTTTGTAGCTAGTGAAAACCCTCCGCTAGCGCTCGTCTGTGACGGGTGCCGTTCAGAGTAAGTAGATAGTATTAGCAATAGACAATGAAGTTTTTTTGTAAGTATTGATTAAATTATATGGTTTGTGGGCACCCGTCGCAGACGAGCGCTAGCGGGGGAGAGGTTTACAGAATGGATATATAGAGAGTATTATTTTAAACAACAATAATTAGTTTTAGAAAAGGAATGAAGTATCTGTATTTTTCGATATATATGTTTTATAAAAAAATAATCAGGATAGAATACTGGGGAGATAAACCTTTTTTTTATTGTAGTTTACTCATATCCCTTTTTGAAGGGTTCTTGATTTTTATACTTTTAAATTATTATTTACTTTATACTTCAAAAGGAAATTATATTGGTTTATCGAAAATGTTTTCCTTTATTGTTGTTATGCTTTTATTCTTTATTAACACAAAATATTTTAAGAATAAAGAGGCTAAAATTATAAAAGAACTTTCTTCTAAGTCAAAAAAAGATAAAATTGTTATTTTTTTTATCTCTTTCGTTATTTTAGCTTTTATAGTGTTTTTTTATTTTCATACAGGAACTTTAATTAGAGATCATAATGTGTCTGATTGAAAACACCTAGCTAGCCCTCCGCTAGCGCTCGTCTGTGACGGGTGCCGTTCAGAGTAAGTAGATAGTATTAGCAATAGACAATGAAGTTTTTTTGTAAGTATTGATTAAATTATATAGTTTGTGGACACCCGTCACAGACGAGCGCTAGCGGGGGTTATTAAATAATTAAAAAACAACACAATGAATCTCCTGTCATTTTATAACAATATGTATGTTTATCACTTTAATAAAGTTAAAAAAAGAGATTCACATCCAGAAATAGTAACCCTAGGATTAATTAGTTTTTGTCAAGGAACTAACTTGATCTCAATTTTAATCCTTATTTCTTTTATTATTGAATTCACAATAAGTAAGTCTATTATGCTTTGTATAATGATTTTAATATTTATTGCTAATTATTACTATTATCAAACTAAAGGAAAAGGAAAAATGATTTTGGAGAAAGAAGAAGCTATAAAATATAGTAATATTTATTCGTTTGTTTATTCTTTATTATCAGCCGCATTACCATTAGCTTTAATATATATAAAGAATGAAATTTTATAATGGCAAATCAATTTTAAACCATTAAAAACAGCAATAAAAAACCAGTTACGTTATAACAATGTAACTGGTTTTTTTCTTTTCAATAGAATGAAATCATATTATAAAATAGATTGAATTTTTCTTTTAGCGATAAAAGCATCGATAAAAGAGAAGATGCGGTAAGAGAATTCTTTTTTTTCAATTGACTTTTTTACATTGTTTAGTAAAAATATTGTTAATTTGCCAAGCTTAAGCAGCCTAATTAGCTCTTAAATACTATAGGTGAAGGTGTTAAAAACAGATATAAATAGTTGTGAAGGGGTCTACCGTTACGGTTTCCGAGGTCAAGAATCTGACCTCCGCTAGCGCTCGTCTGTGACGGGTGCCGTTCAGAGTAAGTGATAGTATTAGCAATAGACAATGAAGTTTTTTTGTAAGTATTGATTAAATTATATAGTTTGTGGGCACCCGTCGCAGACGAGCGCTAGCGGGGGGAAAAAATTCTAATATTCGCTTGCCTTTATATCATCCTGTTACTAACAAACGGTTTGGTTCATACGAACTAATAATCAACCGAATTCACGATAAAGGTGTTACTAATAGATTAGAAAGAAAGTTTTAATATATGTTACAAGATTTAGTTAGAATGTTGAATTCTAAGAGTATTTTAATATTATTGATTGGAGTAATTTCCTGTGGAAAAGCAGAAAAAAATAAACTCTATCAGTTGTAAACTTGTATAAATGACTATATCAATATTAAAGATTATGGAGATGAAATTGTTGAAAAATCTATAAAAATAAATTATTATGACCTAATGAAAAATATTGAGCAAATTTATCTTAAAGACAATATTATAAAAAGTAATTCAAAGGAAGGGTATCAAAATTCTATAGAACCCGAAATAACAAAGAAAACTTGGGAGAAATTGGATCAATTGTTTAATAAGCATGAATTCAGTTTTATGGTTGGTGTAGATAAGATTTTTATTGGGTGTCCTAAAAAATTTATAGCCAAAACTGAATTAGGTTCTGATCTCGAAGTTCAAATTAAAATTATAGATAAACTTATA
>CAVYIL010000068.1:0-31936 GCA_963768325.1 uncultured Flavobacteriaceae bacterium
AATCATTGCTCTAGCACTATACTATGTGCTACATCTTTCTCATCTTTTATCACTACAGGGATACCTGTTTTCGAATCTCTAGATACTATCGTTTTTGTCTTTACCCATTTATACGGATAACTAACATAGGATTGTTCTCCTTGAACTAATAGCTCTTTTTTATAATCGATTATCACTTGGTGATGTCCTGACAACTCGACTTGTGTCGTTTTATGTTTTCCTATCTTGGTTTTTAGTTCCTTGATCTTTTCCTTGATAAGATTATATGTATCTACTCCAGAGTGTACTAATATACTTTTTAAACTAACTGTAACTTGGGGGGTTTGTGGATTAACTGCTTGTATTATTATTTCTCGATCAAGTGTTGTATTTAATCCCTCTAAGGTTGCTATATACTTATCATGCAAACTATCATTTTGTATTGTCTGAAAATGAGATTTTGCCGATTCGTGTTTATCCGTATCTAATGTGATTCTATGATATTCTTTTAAGGCTTGGTGACTTTTTGATAAAGAGTGTTCTGTATGATCCTTTAATGTGTGATACTCTTGTGTTTCTAATTGTAATGCTTCTTCTAAAGCTTGTAACAACTGTTGGATATTCGCACTATCTGTTAAGTAACCTGTAGCAGAGGTACGCTTACTGCTTATCTCTGTCTTCTTTCCTCCTAGATTTTCTTTTAACTGTCGTATACCATAGCGTAGACTACTTATCCTATCGTTGGCTTCATTTATTTTATGATGATTCACTCCATAGGCTATTCCATAACCTATTAAGCCTCCGATCCAACCTAAGTTTATATTTCTTCGATATGTCGATATAGCATCCTGCTCTCTTGTTATTTGATTAGACTTATCCTCTATAGATTCGTTGATTTTGTCTACTTCTCCGTGTAATTCTTCTATTTCTCTTTGTATAGCTGCTACATTAGCATTATCCTCTCCTATTCTTTCTTTATGCTTATCCACTGCTTTGGCTAATTCATGAAGCTCTGTGTTTAATTGCTGTATTTCATTTTTCTGATCGTCTTGCTTTCTCAAAATTAAATCTGCTGCTTCATGTGTCTCTATATACCCTTTATGGGTCGCTATTGCTTTCTCCTCATATGCTATTTCCGTAGCTTCTTGATTATTTACTTCTCTTACAATATCTCCTACTATGCCTTCTGTATTGGTGTAATAATCGACTCCTTGGGATTCTGAGGCTTTATAATAATTCTTGGGTAAAAATATCGACTTATCGTTTATGGAAAAATATTCATATCCCGTAACATCTACAGATGTAATAATTTCTGAATCTAAACCTTTCTTTACGGAGGATACTATCATATAATGATCCGATAATCTATTTGAATCTAGTAAAGAAGGATAATGCTCTGATCCATATGTGTATCGTGTTTTATGTGTTTCTGCTCTGCCATCTGTAGTTGTACCTTCTACTATTTCTTCTTTTAGCATCATATGGTTACTAGATGAGGAAAACGTGTAAGTGTACTTCGTTTTATGAGAAACTCCATCTAATACACTAATTTTCTGAATGGGACGTACATTATATATTCCGGATACTTGTAATGTCTTGCCGTCTAATTTATGTGTGAGGTTTTCTCGCCATACTTTATAATATGTATAATCCTGTGTAACAATATCCTGAGTGCTATTGTACATCAATGTGGCATATGGATGACCATCTAAGGGGGTTATAAATCCTTTTTCAAATGAGTGGGTATCCGATGTATAACTACTTTGATAACTAACTAATGTAGAATCTGTTAGTTTTAATACTGCTGGGGTTGCTGGATACCCTCTGGATACGCCTGTACTACCATATGAGTTGTAGCGGTTATAATAATAGTGCTCTGTATAACCACCATCTGTATTTGTTAAGGGGATAATGGTGTTTAAGGCATAGTCTTTACCACTCGGTATATCGATGACCTTGCCATAAAAGGCTATTCTAGAGGCAGAATGATAGGCGGATGTATTGCTGTCATACTGATAATAATGATAACTTAAGGATCTGTCTGCTTCTTTAATGGTTACTTTGGTTACTGGATAATCATATAAGGATGTGTCTGCAAAGGAATCTCCTACTACTTTGTGTAAGGTTACTTCTTTTGCTTCTTTATAGGATGGGTGGTTATTTCTACTTCGCACTTCTGCTGATTTGCCTATGATGGGCTGAAATCTATTTAAATAATCGTTTTGTTTAACGAAACCATTGCTCCCTACTGGTCCATAACTGACATAAGCACCTGATCCAACGGTGGCGGATATGGAGTCTTGATGCACTATTCTATTAGAGGGTAAGGTCCTACTTTCATAAACCTGACCATTGCGTAATCGAATACTATGGTTTTCTATACCTCTGGGGGTTTTTAGCGTATATGGTACATAGTTGTTTACTATTGAATTGCTTCCTCCTACTAGTGTAGTATTCTTATCTAATTCAAAGATGTCATGGCTTACCGATATCCAACTACCATTGGATTGTCTATGAAAGAGTTTGCCGTTTACCGAAATATAATTGTTGGATATAGCGGTACTCTTATGGTTGGTTCCCATTATATCTTTGACTAATTCCTTAGACACTGGTTCCATTACCATACTAGCGAGACCGATCATATTGGCGGCATTCGTAATCGTTTCTATCGTTTCTGCTGCTAGTACTGCTTCTCCTAATCCTGGTATTACAATTGTTGCTACTAAAACAACTATATTTAAGAGTTCTATAGATACGCTAATGGCTTCATTTATGTACTCAGAGGTTTTAATCTCTTGGGTAGAGGCATTCTCTATCTCTTTCCATGATTCGCTATAGGGATCATATTGATGAAATTTAGGGATCTTAGCTGTTTTATCGCTACTCTCTACTATACTTGAGGTAATATCATTGGAGAATCCACTCGAATAATAAGGAGAAGCAAATTCTCCTGATAAAAAACGTTTACCGGTATATCTAAATGCGTAGTTTTTACCATCTGATGGAGCTAAAGCATCACTAGAGCCTACCATAAGGCTGTGTGCTTTGCCGATTTTATGGATCACATCTCCTACTATAAAACTTTCTACTCCGGTTTGACCTGCTGCCGTGTGTAAGTGGTCTATACGGATATTGTCATAGTTCTCATCCCATACAATACCATACGTACTGTTAATCTTTTTCATATCTGGTAGAAAATCTCCTATAAAAGTACCTATGATAGGGATATCATCCGCACCTGGGAATTGCTCATTGATGTTGTCATAGGTCTGTAATACTGCGAAACTGTTTCCTATTTTTAAATCTATTTTCCCATCTTTTCCTAATAAATTAGAAAATAAAGGGATTTTTTCTTCATAAATAGCTAGATCCATTTTATCTCCTAAAATTGCTTCTTTTTTATTGAGTTGTGTTCCTTTACTCTCCCAGTTCATATTCTCATCGTGGTAAAGTAAACTAACATCGGCATTTATACCGTGAGAGTCTGTAATCACAGCTATTATCAAATTGTTCTTAGCACTAATAGCGGAGCGGTGATCTAGTTTGGCTTCTTTGGTATCTTCTGTTGTGCCTAGTACTATGTCTAAGGTCTGGGCTAAGGGACTTTTTCCTGAAATCGATTTAATTCGGGAAGTAAAGTCTGTGCGTAATTGTCGACTGTAGGTACTCCAAATAAGACCATCCCAACTATAGATGTATATGAAATCTGTTACCTCATCTAATAAGACTACAAAGTTATCTCCTGAATCAAAGGTGAAAAACTTGCTGGTTAGTGTAATATTTTCTGGGTTCACTTTCCAATCTCCTGAAATTAATGGGTTTTTGTGAACAATTATTACTTGTGAACTGCCCCAAGTAGAGGTCAACGAAAAAAAATTGTCTTGAAGGGTGATGTGGTACGTTTTTCTAGGATGTTTTGCTGCATCTTTATCTCGGGCTTCGTATAGCTTCTTTTGATGATCTGTAAACTGAGCTGCTGTACTACCAAATAATCCATCGATAAGTATTTTTAGTTGTTCGGCTTCTTGCTCAAATCCTGATGCAATATCTAATGCTATGTCTTTTAGAGCGGTAAACTGACCTGCATACCAATCTTTAATAGCGTCACCGTTTTGACCATGAACTATGTCATCTCCTACTTTATAAAAGGTCTTCGCTTCGTCTTTTAAGGTGTCTTCAAATGCATTGATTACTCCCATAGCTTCGGGTGCTACATCTTCTATAACTTCAAAAATTTTTTCCTTCATTGTTTTTAAGGTACTTTTACTATACTGATCTTTTCCTTGATAACGATCATAAAAATAACCTTCATACTGTCCTAAATCTTGCTCGATCCATCGGTCTCCTATCCATTGGTAAACCTTAACATGACTCAGACGTTTTGTTAAATCTTGGGATTCGAAAATTGCTACTACGTAATCAGATCCGTAAAATAACTCGGGGGCACTCCATGGGGATTTTATACCTCCATAATTCTTGTTTTCTGTTTCCTTTGGAAAAGTAATTGCTATATCGGTAGAACTACCCTTTATCTTTTGTTTGCCATAGTGGTAGGCATAACTTATTCCTTCTGGTAAGGTTTGTTGTTTGATTGCTGCATATAACGCTCCTGTGCTAGGGTCATATAGCCGAGTCTCTTCGGGATTACCTGTGAATCCTGCTTTAACGCCGTCCGTTTCTTTTAATCCAAAATAATCAAATTCTTTACTAGGTTTGTATGCTTTGCCTTGGGTGTCTTTATAAGTGATTGTGGTTAATAATCGCTTTTGTAATTCGGTGCCTTGTTTTAAAAAACTGTATTCTAAGTTGACTTCTCCTAGTGAAGATCCTACTCTGTTTTTTAATTGAATACTGGATAGATACTTTGTTTGATAACGTTCTTGATAAGCATCGCGGTCGTCGGATATGAGTATATATTCATTGGGTTTTAAATGATTCTCTTTTTCGGTATGTGGGTCGTAATATTCACTTGCTTCTTTGTCGTCGTATTTGAAATTTAAGGTTTTGCCGCGTAATCCTACTACTTTACTTAGATAGATTGCTCGGGTGTGTTCTATACATGATTCTTTTACATGTTCGAATTTTCCTATATGTTCGTTTTCTTGTTCATAAAAAAACTGAACCTGTTCGCCATAAATGTCCTCTATTGCTGATAGGTTATAGGATATGGGTAATTGCTCCTGACCTTCGATTATTGTGGAACTACCTATCCAATTACCCCATTTTACATTGTGCTCTACTCCATGGGAGATATGTGTAGTCAATGATCCGTCGCCGTATATATAAACTTGTCCGTCTGGATGGTAGACTTGCCACTGATCGATCGATACGTGGTGTTTTATAATCCAATCGGACTTATGGGCTATTCGATATTGTTTTTCGCCCTTGGTGGCATCTTTAGATACATATATCAAGGGAAAGGTGTTTCCTTTGGTATATAATAAATAGTTGTCGTCTAATAGACTACCGGTCTGCTGGGTTAATCGGATGATCTTATCTTCTGGGTATTCCCAGCCTAAACCTAGGGCGCCTTGTTTCTGATCTCGATTCCAAATACTGGCTTTTTGGGAAACTCCTTCGCTGTTGTAGGTTAGATTTGCATCATACCCTTCTATACTAAACAAAGTTTCTGAAAGGGTGACGTTTCCGGTGCTTAAATCTACTTGATTAACAGGAATAGACCCGCTATTATTATTTGTTGATAAAGGGGAATCTATAAATTGATTGACCCCTCCATTTGATAAGGAGTTTACCATAGCAAAGGTTGGTGATAAGTTACTTATCAATATTAAAAAGGAGAGTAGATAAGCAACTGCTTTTTTGTGTATGCTTGTTTTCATTATTTAGTTGGTTTTGTAATTAATTGGTACTGAATTTTATTACATTAAAACAAGTCAGGAAACTTATTTTTAAAATGTAATATTTTGACAAGTAGTATGACATGCGTGCAAATAAAACAAACTATATTCAATAATAAATTCAAACTTATTTAATTTAGGAAAAGTTTAAGACGTAACTGTAAAGTTTCACAACATTGTTGATATTATTTTGGATCACATGTATTTCTTGGAAATTATGTAAAAGAAAAAAAACTATGCTAGTGATTTTAGGCTTGTTGAACTGTGATAGAGAAAAATCAAGCATAGCAGCACTACGAGGTACTAAAAAGACGAAAAATTAGTAAAAAAGAATATTTTTATAGTGAATTGAAAAAAGTTTAAATTATTTCTATACGAAAAAACACCAAAAATCATAAGATTTTTAGTGTTTTAATATCACTTAAATTAAGCTGTCGGGGTGGCAGGATTCGAACCTGCGACCTCCGCGTCCCAAACGCGGCGCGATAACCGGGCTACGCTACACCCCGAATAAGGTTATACTTTTAACGGGTGCAAATATATATAAATCATTTGTTTTAAACTCTAATTATATTAATAAAAAATTCATTTTTTTATTAATTATACAATAAGCTATCTTTTTTTAAGAGTATAATAATATCATTTTTCTTGAATTATTTTATTTTTAGATAAATAAAACCTACACAGTACTACATGTATCTATTTCTATATTAGAAAATTAACCTATAATCAAAAAAGACCCACAAGTATAATTAAAACTTATGAGTCTTTTTCTTATTAACATTATATAATCAAACTACTACCTAATCAATACATTAATTTTGAATTAAAATTAGATATTCCCAAGCATCAAGTTGATATTCTTCACCTACTTTACGTTCGATAATCTCTCCTGTAAAATAGTTTCTGTATTTTCCGCTATTGTCTGTCGTATATTTTGTAGACTCATCGGTCAAATTAGCTTCAAAAACTACACTTTTTCCATCCTTTTCTCTCGCAAATGCTAATATCTTATTATTATTAGATGTTTTGATTCGAGTATAAGAAGCAGCATTTTTTCCTCCGTGTAATGCTGGGTTATTATTTTTTAATTGTCCTAACTTTTCGTATAATGGATAAAATTTCCCTTTCTTTTTTATTATAGTGTCTTTTTCAAAAAAGAGCAAACGTTTATCCATATCATACTCCTGTCCAGAGTATATTAAAGGCATACCAGGAGTTAGGTAAGAAAGAACTGCAAATACTTCTGCTGCATCTCCCATTCTTTCTTTTACAGTTCCGTTCCAAGAATTTTCATCATGATTAGAAGTGAAATTCATTAAAATATCATCTTTAGAATATAATGAATCTATTTGTTTCATTCTTTTATCCCAAGCTGCTACGGTTGCTTTTTTCTTAGCGATATCATTCATCTTGTGATGCGTATCCCATGAATACCCCATATCAAAGGCATTTTTCATCAATTCTGGTTCCCAACCTTCTGCCAGCATAAAAATAGGTTTTACCTTTTTTAATGCTACTACGGTCTCTTCCCAAAAATCTACTGGTACCATCCCAGCTACATCGCATCTAAAACCGTCTATATTTTCTTCTTTTAACCAATACAACATATCATTTTTCATCTGCTCCCTCATTTCTTTATTGTCATAGTTAAGGTCTGCCACATCTGTCCAATCTGTATCTACAGTATGTGTAATAACACCAGATTTATCTTTTGTATAATATTCTGGATGTTCTTTTAACCAAACATGATCCCATCCTGTATGGTTGGCTACCCAATCCAATACTACATACATATTATTATCGTGTGCTGTCTTAACCAATTTTCTAAAGTCTGCTAGTGTACCAAACTCTGGATTAACCTTTGTATAATCCGATACTGCGTAATAACTTCCTAAGGAACCTTTACTCTTCGTTTTAGAAATTGGATAAATTGGCATTACCCAAATAATTTTTACTCCTAGTTTTTTTAAGCTTGGAATGTCTTCAGTGAAAGCATTAAATGTTCCTTCTGGAGAATACTGCCGAATATTAGCTTCATAAATAACCGCATTTTCCATCATTGCATCGTTTACTTCAGCAATCGTTTCCTTTACTTCATTTTGGTTTGCGATTTCTACGGTCGCAACTTCTTCTTTTTTTGTCTTTCCACATGAAATTAAGAATCCTAAAATCGTAAGACTTATAACTATTTTTTTCATTTTATTTAATATAATTTACACGAAATCATTCTATATCTTATCAATTAGATTTTTTTTAAACAGTGATTAAATTGTTTGGAAAAACGGTAACTTCTTTACCATCTACATGTATTGTAAGTTCTTGGTCTCCTTCTAATGCAAATGATGTTTTACCTTTAGACACCTTTACTTTTAGAATTCTATTTCTAAAGTTGACATTAAAGCTATATCCTTGCCATTCTTTAGGAATTTTGGGTGTAAATGATAATGTATCGTTTTTTACTCGTAATCCTCCAAATCCTTCGACAATACTCATCCAAGTTCCTGCCATACTGGTTATATGCAATCCTTCTTCTACTTCTTTATTATAATCGTCAAGGTCTAATCTTGATGTTCTAAGATAGAATGTATAAGCTTGATCCATTTTATTTAGTGCGGCTGCTTGTATACTATGCACACATGGTGATAATGAAGATTCATGTACGGTAAATGGTTCGTAAAATTCGAAATGTCGAGCCAATTCTTCTTTTGTGAATTGGTCTTCAAACATATAAAAACCTTGCAATGTATCTGCTTGTTTTATGTATGGTGATCGCAATATTCTATCCCAACTCCATTTTTGGTTTATTGGTCTTTGAGCGTTATCTAAATCGGATACAGGTATTAATTCTTTATCCAAAAACCCATCTTGTTGTAAAAATACTTGGTGTTCTTCTGAGTATGGAAAATACATGTTATTAGCTACTTCTAGCATTATACCTATTTCATCATTACTCAATCCTGTTTTTGCTAATATTCTATCGTAATCCGATTTATAATCCGATTTTACGGTATCGATGTTTTCTATACAATATTGAATACACCATTTTGCTAAATAATTTGTATACCAATTATTATTAACATTATTTTCATACTCATTAGGACCAGTTACTCCTAATATCACATATTTATTTAAGTTCTTAGAATAGGTAGCTCTTTGTTGCCAAAAACGTGCTATTCCTATCATAACTTCTAAACCTTTTTCTGGCATATAACTATAATCTCCTGTATAGCGTATATAGTTATAAATAGCATAAACCATTGCACCGTTACGATGAATTTCTTCAAAAGTAATTTCCCACTCATTATGACATTCTTCACCATTCATGGTGACCATAGGATATAATGCTGCTCCATTAGTAAAACCTAGCTTTTCAGCATTTTCTATGGCTTTATCTAAATGATTATATCGATACGTTAAGAGATTACGTGCTACTTGTTGATTTTTAGTAGCCATATAAAATGGTATACAATATGCTTCGGTATCCCAGTAGGTACTTCCTCCATATTTTTCTCCTGTAAACCCTTTAGGACCAATATTCAATCTAGCATCTTTGCCTAAGTATGTTTGGTTTAGTTGAAATATATTAAAACGTATACCTTGCTGTGCTTTGACATCACCTTCTATTTTGATATCAGCAGTTTCCCATATTTTTGACCATGCTTGTTTTTGTAAATCCAATAATGCTTCGAATCCAGATTCTGAAGCTTGTTTAAGTATTGCTGTTTTAGCAGAAAGTAAATTTTCTGTTTTATGATTAATAGATACAGTATATCCGCCGTATTTATTAATTTCTGCAATTTCCCCTTTTGGGGTAGCTATTTGATAACTTAATCCTATATATGTTTCATTAGAATTTACTACAGCGCTTATATTCTGTTGCTTATGATTCAGATATAAAAGATTAGACATCCCTGTACAGACATGAAAATCTGTTTTTTCTGTCTTTGATAAAATATATCCTGTATCTTTTTTATGTATTACTTCTTTGGTATCCCAAAATTTATCATCCCAATTCGTGTCTTCATTTGTAATACCTGAATCTAAATATGAGGTAAATTTAATATCTGCATCTTGATTTATTGGGGTTACTTCGTATTTAATAGCACCAACCTCATCAATATCTAAACTCAAAAATCGGGTAGATTTTACTGATATTTCTACCGAATTCAATAGAACCGCATTAAAAGAACGCTGATACCAACCTTCTTTCATATTTAATTCTCTTCTAAATTTCGTAACAGATTTACATGTATTGAGGTCAAGCTTTTCGCCATTAATCTCTACATCAATACCTATCCAGTTAGGCGCATTCAATACTTTTGCAAAATATTCTGGATATCCATTTTTCCACCATCCTACTCTGGTTTTATCAGGATAATAGACTCCTGCAATATAACTTCCCTGAAAACTAGCCCCTGAATATGTTTCTTCAAAATTGGCTCGTTGCCCCATTGCCCCATTGCCTATACTAAATAGACTTTCTGATGATTTAACTCTGTCTACATCAAACCCTTCTTCAATGATTGACCAATCATCTGGTTTTATATAATCTTGATTCATTTTATTATCAAACTTTTTTTTAATAACTACTATTCATCAATAAATTCATGCTTCATTCTTTAGCACGGATTCATTATTGGTATAAACTATTTATAAATTCTTCTTTTATTTCTGTAAAATCTTTAAAAACATAATTAGCCTCATGCAATATATTGGCTTCTCCAATACCTATACTAACCATATTAGCAGCATTGGCTGCTTTGATACCTGCAACAGAATCTTCAAACACAATACAATCTTCTGGAGACACCTCTAGCTTTTGCGCTCCGATTAAAAACACTTCTGGGTCTGGTTTTGCTTTCGTTACATCTGTACCGTCTACAATAACATGAAACTTGTGATATAATTGAACTTTCTCCAAGATCACTCTTGCATTTTTACTGGCTGATCCTAAACCCACCAATTGTTTATCATCTAATAATTGGTCTAAAACTCTTGGCACATCCGTAAGGATTTCTGAGGTACTCATTTTAGATATATAACTCAAATATTCTTCGTTTTTTTCTGCCATCAATCTAGTAAATTCTTCTTTTGAAATACTTTTATTTCCCCATTCTAAAATCTTTTCTAGTGATCGTACTCTACTTACTCCTTTTAGTTGTTCATTCTCTACTGTAGTAAAATTAACACCTAAGGTATTCGCTAAATTTTTCCAAGCTAGAAAATGGTATTTGGCAGTATCCACTATAACACCATCAAGATCAAATATGAACGCTTTCTTTTTCATTTTTTATTTTTATAGGTTGGTAGCTTATTGCATCTTTATTAGTAATAAGAAGATTACACAATCCTGCAATTATTAAACTGACACCTGCTACTAGCATAGCATTAATGGTTTCTTCTCCGATAAGTTTATATGCAAAATTAACTCCTCCTAATGCGGCAATAATCTGGGGGATCACTATAAACATATTAAAAATCCCCATAATTACTCCCATTTTATTAGGGTCTACAGAACTAGATAACATTGCATAAGGCATGGATAATATACTACCCCACGCAAATCCGATTAATGTAAAGGATAGAAATAACCACTCTGGAGAGGATATAAAATACATGGTTATAAATCCTATTCCACCTAATATCAACGAACTAAGATGTACTAGTTTTCTGTTTATTCTTTTTCTTGATGTATAAAATGTTAGAATCAGCGCAAACGCCATAGAGGATAATCCATATGTTCCCATATATTTACCTATCTCGTTTGATGATTTTTGGAAAGCTGTATTTGCTACCTCGAATGCTGCTACCGATACGGAATCTTTCATATCATACGAAGATTCTACGGGTACAGGTGTTTTAAAAACATGTTCGGTAAGTGCTGGATTTGCTAAACTCCACATCGTGAAAAAGGCAAACCAACTAAAAAACTGGATTAGTCCAAGTTTTTTCATAGTCATCGGCATACTACCAATATTATTGAGTATGTCTGATATAAATTGATTCTTTTTCTCTTTCTCTTTTTTAAATTCTTCTATATCCTCAGGAGGATATTCTGTAGTTGTAAATACTGTGTAAAGAATACTTACTAAAAAAACCAATGCGCCAATGGCAAAGGCTACTTTTATCGACATTGGTATGTCTCCTGACTGTGCTGCATCACTAACGCCCAATTGTGATACCATCCAAGGTAAGTTGCTGGCTACCCATGTTCCGATTCCTATTATTAGTGTCTGGGTTACAAAACCATACGAACGCTGAGATTCTGGCAATTTATCAGCTACTAATGCTCTAAATGGTTCCATAGATATATTAATAGAAGCGTCTAAAATCCATAAAAAACCTACTGCAACCCATAAGGCGGGTGAGTGAGGAACCAAAAATAGTGCAATCGAGCTTAGTATAGCACCTATTAAAAAATAAGGTCTTCGGCGTCCCCATCTGGGGCTCCATGTACGATCACTTAAATAACCTATTATAGGCTGTACCAATAAACCTGTTAATGGTGCTGCAATCCATAATAAAGGTATTTCGTCTTTATTGGCTCCTAAAGTTTGAAATATTCTAGACATGAATCCGCCTTGCAGTGCAAAACCGAATTGTATTCCAAGAAAACCGAAACTCATGTTCCATATTTCCCAGAAACTTAACTTACGCTTGTTCATCAAGTAAATATTAGATTATTACTTTGATAAGTGCGCTCACTTATCAAAACTTATGTTCAGTAGAAAGTAAGAATATAAGTTCTGATATGGTTCAAATATATTATTATTTTTTAATAAATCAAGATTTACATTTTATTTTTTGTAGATTCTCTATAGATTAGACTTGTATCAATGATTACTGTTTTGTATTCTTCAGTTTCATTATCTCTAGCTTCTAATTTTTCTATAAGAAGATTGGCTGCACGTTCTCCCATTTCCTCTCCGTGCTGACTAACAGTGGTTAAACTAGGTATGAAATGTTTAGAAAGTATCCCATCTGTGAACCCGATAACAGATACATCTTCAGGAACTCTTTTGTCTTGTTTTTTTAGTACTTTTATTGCTGTTACTGCAAATAATTCATTGACTGCAAAAATAGCATCTATTTCTTTATTTTTTAAAAATTCTGATATTTCGATCTCGCAATTTTCTACATCTTCAATTTTTAGAATTAGCTCATTATTCACTTCTATATCACTAGCTATTAATGACCTGAGATAACCATTAGTTCTTAATTTACCTACACTTATATAGTCTACGGTAGAAATAATAGCTATTTTTTTACATCCTAATGATATCAAATGATTGGTAGCAATTTGCGCACCTTTAGCATCATCAATTATTACCTTATCGCTAACTATCTCGTCAATTATTCTATCAAAAAGTACCACAGGCATACCTTGACTCATCGTTTCTAATATATGATGATAATCTTTTTTTAGCTGTGTTTCTTTAGCTACCGATAAAATAAAACCATCTGCGCTTCCACAGGCTAACATTTCTAAGTTAATCACCTCTTTGTCAAAAGAATTATTAGAAGAACAAATAATTACATTGTATCCTTTTTCGTTGGCTACTTTTTCTACTCCCCCAATAACAGTTGTAAAAAAATGATGAACAATTTCTGGAATAATCACTCCAATTGTTTTCGTTTTCTTATTCTTTAGGCTAAGTGCTATGTTATTAGGCTTGTAGTTATATAATTTAGCAAAGGCTTTTACCTTTTGACGTGTATCTATGCTTATTTCGTTACTATCTTTTAATGCTTTAGAAACTGTTGAAATCGAAACATCTAGTTCTTTTGCTATGTGTTTTAAGGTTATCTTTTGTCTCATACCCTTGCTATTATTAAAAACATAATTTTATTGCGAAAATATATCATTAATGTATTTTTTTACTAAAAATCCATGAGAATTATTAAAGTTATCCACACGCAAACGTTTTCGTAAGCACTAAACTAAACCAAACAAAAATTTAACATAGATTTTATATACATTGGTCGCTAGAAAGTGAGAATATAAAGTTAAAAACAGTTAAAAACAGTTAAAAACTAATAATTTGTATATGAAAACATTTACTAAAAACGCTTTGTTTTTATTGTGGATGATTCCTATGAGTTTTTTCGCTCAGTCTACCGTTAGGGGAACGGTTACCGATGCCAAAAATGGTTTACCTATTCCAGGTGTAAATATTATCATTAAGGGAACTACAATTGGAAATACATCAGATTTTGATGGAAATTACACTATAGACATAGTTAATAAAGAGGACATTATTGTGTACTCTTATATTGGTTACAAGCTAAAAGAGATTGTTTATTCAGGACAATCCACTTTAGACATAACTTTGGATGAAGATGCTGCTGAATTAGAACAAATTATTCTAATTGGTTATGGAAACGCTAGAAAAAAAGATTTAACCGGTTCTATTGCCACAGTAAGTTCTAAAGACTTTAATACTGGTAACAATGTTACACCAGAAAACTTATTTACTGGTCGTGTTGCAGGTGTTTCTGTTAATACAGGAGGTTCTCCTGCTGCTAATTCAGAAATACGGATTAGAGGTGGAGCGTCTCTTAATGCATCTAATGATCCACTAATTGTAGTGGATGGACTGCCACTCTACGACCCAGATAATTTAGCAAACGGATCAAGATCCATGTTATCCACTATCAATCCTAATGACATTGAATCCTTTTCTATATTAAAAGATGCTTCTGCTGCTGCTATATATGGTAATAGAGGTGCTAATGGTGTTATTATTATCACTACTAAAAAAGGAAAAAAGAAATTACAGATAAATTTTGATACCCAAACTAGTATCAATACTTTATCTAATAAGATAGATGTATTATCTGCTGATGAATATAGAGCCTATGTAACAAAGAACGTTCCTAAAAAAGTAGATTTATTAGGCAACGCTAATACGGATTGGCAAGATGCTATATATCACAATGCTTTTTCTTCTAACTACAATCTATCCGTTAGTGGTGGCTTATTAGATAATTTTCCAGCCAGAGTTTCCGTTAATCGCTCTGATCAAGAAGGATTAAGATTAACTTCTAGATTCGAAAGAACTACAACATCATTAGCGCTTAACCCTAGATTTTTTGACAATCACCTAAAGGTTGATCTAAATGCGAATCTAAATTTCGAAAAAAACAGATTTACGGATGATGTAGAAAGTGCGGCTCTTCAGTTTGATCCTACACAACCGATTAAAGATCCTAGTTCTCCTTATGGTGGCTATTATGAGTATTTAGGGGATAACGGATTTATACAGAATAACGTACCTCTTAATCCAGTATCTCAACTACTAAACACAAGAAACATAAGTAATGTTAGGCGCTATTTTGGAAATATAAAATTGAATTATAAACTTCACTTTTTTCCAGACTTACGAGCTGTTATTAATTTAGGAATGGATACAAGTGAAACTAGTCGTTTTTTAGAGAGACCTACTACTAGTCCACTCGGTTATGATGCTTCGAATGGTAAATTTTTAGGTAACAAAACAGACACTGAACTAGAAGCAAAAAATCAACTGTTAGACACTTATTTATCCTATGATAAGTCTATAGGTGAATTTAATATTAAAGCCACTGGAGGGTATTCGTATCAAAAATTTAATCTTGAAATATTTGAAACGCAAGAGCAACGAGATCCTAGTAAAAAGCCGAAAATAAAGATTGAACCCGATCAAGTTTTAATAGCATATTTTTTAAGAACAAATTTTAATTTCAAAAATAAATACTATATAGGTGGTTCTATACGAAAAGATGGTACTTCTAGATTTTCTAAAGATAACAGAATCGGATATTTTCCTGCTGTATCGGGTGCTTGGCATATTAGCAACGAGAATTTCTTGAAAGATTCTAAAATACTTAGTAATCTAAAAATAAGAGCAGGCTATGGTGTTACTGGTCAACAAGACATTAAAGCTGCGGGTGATTTCCTAGAAAGATACCAAATGGGAATTTCTGATTCTCAATATTTAATAGATGGAAAAACTATAACGATTGCGCAACCACAGTATAGAAATAAAGATATTAAGTGGGAAGAAATTACAGAATATAATATAGGGCTTGATTTTGGTCTTTTTAACAGTAGAATAAACAGTACTATTGATGTCTTTAGAAAAGAATCTAATGATTTATTGTCAGAAGCACCTATACCTGATGGCGCTAATTTCTCTAATGAAGGATTTCAGAATATTGGTAAATTTACTACCAAAGGTATTGAGTTTTCAATTAATTCGGATATAATTGATCGTACGGATTTAAAATGGAACTTGAGTTATAATGCTACTTTTATAGAAAGAAAAATTGATAAACTAGCATTCGGTAAAGATTTATTAAAAGGTGGTATTGCTGGAGGAACAGGAAATAATATCCAAATTCATCGACAAGGATATGCTCCTTTCTCTTATTTTACATTTGCTCAAATATATGATGTAAATGGTAAACCTATAGAAGGTGCTTATGCTGATCTCAACGATGATGGTATCATAGACAATGATGACCGATATCTTTCTGGAAACAACACACCAGATATCACTATGGGGTTACAATCTAGTCTTACGTATAAAAATTTTGATTTTAGTTTTAGTATGAGAGCTAGTTTAGGTCATGAAATCTATAATAATGTCAATTCTTCTAAAGCACAAACAGGTAATGTTGGCAGAATAGTATTGAGTAACATCCCAACAGCTACTTTTGACACTAATTTTGGGCATACTCCTTCTGTTATTTTTTCTGATTACTATATAGAAGATGCTTCTTTTCTTAGAATGGATAACATTACGCTAGGGTATACCTTAAGAAACTTATGTAAAGGAATCTCTAGTTTACGTTTCTGGACTGGTGTACAAAATGCCTTTGTGATAACAAATTATTCTGGACTAGATCCAGAAATCACTAAAAACGGTATAGATAATCAAATATTTCCTAGAGGGCGCACCTTCTTATTAGGATTGAATTATAAATATTAAAAAATAATAGAAATGAAATTATATACCTTTTTTCTATATGCAATTATATGTATTGGGGTTTTTACTTCTTGCGAAAAAGACTTAGATGTCAAACTTAAAGACCCTGATGATTTAATTGCTAGTGACCTTTTTGATAGTCCAGAATCTTATAAAAAAGCTATTGCTGGTGTGTATGCTAATCTATCCCTTACTGGTCTTGATGGACCTGGATCCTCTAATATCAAAGGATTAGATGCTGGTACAGGTCAGTATATGAGAGGGCTTTTTAATCTTCAAAATCTATCTACTGATGAAGTGCTATTTTCTTACGAAAATGATCCTGGTATCCGTGAAATACAAAAAAATAATTGGAGTGCTAGTAACCCTCTTATCCTTGGTGTTTTTGCCAGAGCAACTTTTCAAGTTGCATTAGCTAATGAATTTTTACGTCAGACTACGGATGAACTTTTGAGTAGTAGAGGTGTTAGTGGTTCATTGCTTAATGATATTAAAGCTTACAGAGCTGAAGCTAGAGTATTACGAGCATTGGCTTATTATCATTTAATGGATATGTTTGGTAGAGCTCCTTTTCTTACAGAAAATGATGCAGTTGGTTTTATTCAAGGGCCTGAAATGCTAAGACCAGAATTATTTAAGTTTATCGAAAAAGAATTACTAGCAGTAGATGCGGATTTATTAGATGTTAATGTTGGTAATCTTGCAAGCTACGGTAGAGTTAATAAGGGAGTTGCTAAAATGATTTTGGCTAAAATTTATCTAAATGCTGAAGTTTATTTAGGTAGTGGAGGACAACGATATAGCGATTGTTTAAAAACTTGTGAAGCAATAATCAATAGTGGCTATTCTTTAACGCCTAATTACCTTTATAATTTTTTAGCTGATAATAATGCTAATGGTGCCCAAAACGAAATTATTTTTCCTGTACTAAATGATGGAATTACAACTCAAAATTATGGCGGTACTACAATTCTTATTCAGGGAGAAGTTGGTGGCCCTGAACAAAATGGTGAATCTCTTGGAGTACAGCCTGGTGGTTTTGGTGGACTGTTTAGAGTACGAAAAGAGTTCGCAGAGTTATTTACCACCAAAGCTATCTTTGCAGATGATAAAAGAAATACATTAATTACCAAAGATCGTACGATAGAAATTGATGATATTGGTGATAATGCAACTGGATATATTATCACTAAGTATTCTAATCTTAAATCAACTGGTGGATCTGGTTCGCATCCTGTATTTACGGATACTGATTTTCCATTATTTAGATTGGCTGATGTATACTTAATGTATGCAGAAGCGCATGTAAGAGGTGGCGGAGGTGATATAGCTACTGCTACTAAATATGTAAATGACCTAAGAGAAAGAGCTTTTGGTAATGCTTCTGCTAACATTACTAGTGGTGATCTTACTTTAGATTTTCTAATTAGTGAAAGATCTAGAGAGTTATACTGGGAAGGTCACAGAAGACAGGATCTGATTAGATTTTCTAAATATACTGGTGGAGCATATAACTGGTCCTATAAAGGAGGTACCAAAAATGGAGGTTCTATCTCTGAACATCTAAAACTATTTCCTGTGCCATCAACTAGTAGAGCAACAAATTCTAATCTAGGACAAAATCCTGGATATTAAAAATATTATTAAAATTTAAATTAGTATACCCATGAAAAAGATTTCAATTTTAATCATTGCTTGCTTAGCGTTAGTTTGCTTTAATGCTTGCGAAAAAAATGAAGACCCTATATTTGTAGCTAGTGCAAAAGGAAATCCTAAAATCACTACCCCTAATGCTACTGTAACTCTAACACAAGAAACGGCTAAAGAACAAGCTATTACTATTGTATGGGATGATGCTAAATATTCTGTTAGCACTCCGATTACATATACTATAGAAGCTTCTCCTGCTTCAGCTGGATTTAGTAAACCTGAAGTAGTAGGCAAAACTAAAGAGCGTTTTTATACTTGGACTGTTGGAGAGCTTAACGCTTTAGCCATAAAATTAGGTCTTACTACTAGTGTAGAAGGATCTCTAGAAATCCGAGTAAAATCATCTATAGGTTCTGATGATGGTGTAGAAGCGATATCTAATATTACTATAGTTACCCTTACCCCTTACCCTACTATTATTCCTATGAAAAATCTATTTTTTGTAGGTAATGCAGTCGATACTAATAAAGATGGTGTGGCTGATGATGCAGACTGGAATAATAATGCTAAGAATACGTACCTATTTAGAGATGGAAAAAATGATAATGAATTTCATTTTCAAGGATTCTTTGATGCTAAAGATTTTAAACTTTTAGAGGTAAAAGGAGAATGGCAACCACAATGGGGACTTGATAGTGGAGCATTAACTAATAGTGAAATATTAGGTGGCGACCCTGATACATTTGCTGTTACTTCTGCTGGGTTCTATTCCTTAAAAATAAATATCAAAGATTTGACCTATTCTTTAGATCCTATCGATGCTACTGGTAAACCGACTTACGCTTCTATAGGTATCATTGGAGATTCTAATGGTGGATGGGACAGTGATACGGATATGGTAAAATCTGCATTTAATGAACATATTTGGTATATAGAAAGTGTTGATTTAGTAGATGGAGAGTTAAAAATAAGAGCGGATGATGATTGGACTAATAGTTGGGGAGCGGATACTGGATTATCTGGACAAGGAAACAACTCCAATGATCCTAATATTAAAGTGACTGCTGGTAAATACGAAATCTGGTTTAATGATTTAGATGGTCGTTATATATTGATTCCTTTAAATTAACAAATTAAGTAAATACCGATACGTTTAAAGTTAATAAGCTTGTCGGTATTTATCTCATTATTAAATCACTGTTTAGAAATATTACGAAATATAAAAAAAACACATTTTTGTAATATCTCTTTTAATTTAGTAGTTTATCAAGCATACGTAAATTAAGTTAACTTAATTTTTCAGATATATAAATTTTATAACCCCATTAGATTACCCCTATAACCCCAATATATATTTAAAAATTCGTTAGAATTTAAACTGGGTTACTAAACAACGAAACAAACACATGAATACAACAAATAATATAATTAGCAGAACCTTTATTATACTGTTAGGGTTAAGTATTAGTTTACATTCTTGTTCTGATGATGACAATACTAATTCTCAACCAGAACAGGAAAACAATACTCAAAAACAAGACCTCAACCAGTTTAAAAACGATCATGCAGGAGTATTAATGCAGGCTTTTTACTGGGATGTAGAACCTATCGGAGGTTGGTACGATGAAGTAAGTACCAAAATAGAGGATTGGTCGGCAACTGGAGTTAATCGAATTTGGCTTCCTGCTCCAGGTAAAGGAGCTTCTGGAAAATACTCTATGGGGTATGATCCTTCTGATTATTTTGATGTAGGAGAGTTTGATCAACACGGTACCGTTGAGACTCGATTTGGATCTAGAAAAGAATTAGAACAATTAATAAAAAAATCTCACGATAAGAATATCGAAGTATTAGCGGATATAGTGATAGGTCATAATTCTGGTGGTGGTAAACAAGATAACCCACATAGACCAAATGATACAGAAGTGTATAGTTTGTTTAATGAAACTAATGGAAATGCCTCTGGTAAATTTAATAGATCCTATGCGCATTTTCATCCTAATGCGATACATGATCATGATGAACAAGCTCTATTTTTTGAAAAAACAGACCTTTGTCACGACCAACAGTATGTACAAGATTGGTTATGGAACAATGATGATTCTGTTGCTAAATTTTATAAAAAAACATTAGGTTTTGATGGATGGCGATTTGATTATGTAAAAAGTTATGCTCCAAAATTTGTAAAATCATGGGTAGATAAAGTTGGAGGGTTTTCAGTTGGTGAAAATTTTGATGGTAACGAAAAAACACTTCAAGATTGGGTTAATGCATCTGGATCAACTGCTTTTGATTTTGCTTGTTTTTATAGATTAGATGAAGCTCTTGACAAAAAACAGGATTTAACTATTTTAGATAAAGGAGGAATGCTACGCAAAATTAACCCAGACATGGCTGTTACTTTTGTTTCTAATCATGATACTGAAAAGGATAAGAATCCTGACCAGAATATTAGCTATGCCAATAAAATGCTTGCATATGCATATATATTAACTCATGATGGATATCCTTCTATTTTCTATAGTGATTATGAAAATAAGTCTTTCAAAAATATCTTAAAAAATTTAATCCTTATTCATAATACGATTGCTACTGGTGAAATTGAAATCATTGCTGCCAATAAAGATGAATATATTATGAAAAGAAATGGTAATGGCTCTAATCCTGGTCTAATTCTGTATATGAATATTAGTAACCGAACTAAAGAGTATGAAGTAACCACTAAATGGATTAATAAGTCATTAGTAGACTATTCGGGTAACTCTGGAATGATACCAACTACTGATGCTAATGGAAAAGTGATAATTCAGGCTCTAGGTAGAAGTTTTTCGATATGGTCTGAAGCCAAAAATTAAATCATTACTAATAAACCTTACCTCTTAAAAGGGTGTTTTTTTAATTAAAAACACCCTTTTTTGTATCCTACATTTTAGAATAATATACGGGTCACATAAAAAAGTTGGGGATTAGGCAAAAAGTTTTTCCATTCTAAAGAGAAAAAATTTCACATCAACTACCCCTCTTAAGTTTGCTCTAAACAACTTTATCTTGGAGTTAAAAGATTCTGCATTTGCATTTGTATGTCTTTTTATAAAGAAATTCAAAATAGTTTCTAAGTGATAATTTAAACTGTTAACCACGGTATTAAAGACTGTCATATTTAGAAGCTTTGTTTTTTGCATCCAGTTTATTATTTTTTCTTTTGCTATTTCTCTAGAGGTTTCTTCATATATGTTTCTAAACTCAAGGGTGTGCTTGTATGCCTGATATAAAAGGGGATACTTCTTAAATAATAATTCAGCTCTTATCTTTTGGTTTTCTGTCCATTGGTTAGGTTTTTTAGCAATAATATAACGGCTTCTTGCTAATAATTGCTTGGGAGAATCCTCATTATCAAAACTAAATGGAATGTATTTTAACCCTTGTTCTTTTGCAATTTTGATTGCTTGATTCTCTTTTTCTATTTCCTCCCACCTGTATTTTATTCTTAAATGTTGCAGGGCTTCCATTATTAGTTTTACAACGTGGAAACGATCTGTAACCAAGTAACATTCAGGGAAACACATTTTTGAAGCCAATTGCATATTGTTTGCCATATCAAGGGTTATTTCCTTTACCAATTTTCTTTTATCTAATGGAATTTTGTTTAAAACACCAATAATATCTTGACTTTTTGTGCCCTTTATAGAGGCTACTAATGTTTTTTTCTTTCCTCTTCCATTTTTGTTGGTGACAAAGGTATAGAGTTCTCCTTTAGACAGACTCACTTCGTCGATGCTTAAATGTTCTCCAATGTTTTCAGGATAAATTAAATAATCTTCGGAGTGACTTAACTGTTCCCAGTCCTTAAAACCACTGATTTTTTTCTTATAATGGCGTTGCAACAAATTGGCTTTAACACCGTAATAACTAGATATTTTACTTATTGTATCTTCTCGAGTCTCTACCTGTATCTTTTAAAAAATCTGAAAGTTCAATGGTTAATTTAGAACCCTCAGCTATAATAGAATAATCACTTTTTACTTCTTTTGATTTGTCGACCTTATTACGCCACCTTCGCCTTCTTATACATAAATAAACTGCTTTACCTCTTATGGGAAAGTCTTGTATTTGTTTCCTGTCATAAAAACCTTTGGACTCATATTCAAAAGACCTATATTCTTTGGGGATTATGTTTTTCTCATCTAAATAGATATAAAAACAGTCTTGCTTAGTTTGTAAATTGCCCAATTCTTTAAAATCAACAATATCAAAATGAGTTAATAGTCCTTCTGGCAAAATTGAAGAAATTATTGAAAAATTCATTCCATTTTTTATGCAAACTTAAGGATTCTCCCCAACTTTTTTATGTGACCCGTAATACCTTCCTTTAGCCTGTATGATTTAAATGCTTCTCTACAGCTTTGCTCATCAGGAAAGTGCTTTGTGAATTCTATTAATTTCATAATTTAAAAATACGAAAAAACTAATAGGGAAACAAAAGGATAAGCATACTTTATTTTATCAATATTTTGCGACTTCCTTTTGTTTTTTCTGTTTCTATCACAATTATATAACTCCCTTTTGTTATCGTTGTAGCATCAAAAGAAAGATTATAAATACCTTCTTCTATCTCCTTGTTTTGTAATTCTTGTATTAATTTTCCATTAGAGTCGTATAGTGTAATCCTAGTTTTTGCGGTATTATTTACTAAATAATGGATATTACCCACATCCTCCATTGGGTTTGGATATATTCCAATTATAATAAAATCCTCTACTGAATTATGGGTTTTATTACTAGTATTAATTATAATTTTATCCTGATTATTACCCTCTGAGTGATCTATTGTAGTTGCTGCTTGGTAAGATTTTTTGACATTGCATTGATCAATATCTACATACCAACTTCTTGTCCTTATTTCTCCTGTAATTGGCTTAGTAACATCTTCTATATCAAACCAATCTGCTTGTACTTTATTTTCTTTAACATCTAGTACAAAGTATCCATGATTGTCCATATCCACATCTTTAATATGTGGGTTCATTAACTTAGTATAAGATTCTACTATTCCGGCAGTAAAACCACCTAAAAAATCTAAGTTTTGAGACGTAACACTAGGTACTACAAATTCAGTAATTTCACAGGTTCCGTTATACCTTACTTCGCCTGCAAATGTACTGTGTATATCTCCTGTAAGAACGACTATATTATTTACCTCATTATCTCGTACAAAGTTTAGTAAATGTTCTCTTTCTTCTTTGTATCCATCCCAAGCATCACTCGACGGCACGCCAATCCAAGGCATTAACATAACCTGATTTCCGATAATTCTCCATTTTGATTTTGAAGAAATCAATTGTTCTTTTAACCATTTTAATTGATCTATTCCTAATATGGATTTGTATGTTGATCTACTATTATTTTCATTAAAATATTGACTAAATATCGTTCCTTTTTTCAGCAACGCTGACAATTCATTTTTCTTTCTTATATCCGCTTCAAAGGCTTCTTTGTCTAATATCATTTCAGTAAAATTATGGACTGTTATATCAAATTCTTTTTTAGATATACCACTCGAGGTCTTATCCGTAGAATCTGATATATTCATTATCATTGGTAATATCATCGTCAAGACTTCTCTTATATCCTCTTTCTTAGATAAATCTTTTTTTGCTATAACTTCTTTTACGATTTTCTTAAACTTTATATTAGATGCTGCTGCACTTATCAGGTTTTTAGAGCTAGATATCTGAGTATCTCTACCTTCTATTCTTGTATCTAATAAAATTAAGTCCATTAATTTACCGTATGATATGGTTCTGTATAATCGGTATTCATCTATACTATTAGCCCGAATGGGCATCCACTCAAAATACGCTTTGTAAGCATTATTTTTTCTTACCTCCCAATCCCCTTCTAAATCATTTGAGTGATTTTCTGCACCATATTTATTAGCATCATTAGCAAACTCATGATCGTCCCAAATGTTAATAAAAGGATGTTTTTGATGTACATTTCGTAACATTTGATCTAAGCGATAGTAGGAGTATCGTAATCTATAATCGTCTAAAGTAATTATTTCATGATCTGGACATGAACTCTTCCTACTTCATCACTATAACCGTAACCACCTGTTTCATATTCATATATATAATCTCCTAAATGGATTACAGCATCTATATCATTACGCTCTGCTATCTGGTTATAGGCATTAAAGTATCCACTCTGATAATTAGAACAAGAAACTACTGCAAATCTTAAGTTATCAACTAATTCATTCTTTTTTGGTGTTGTTCTTGTTCTTCCTATTATTGATTTTGCTTCTAAGGCTTCAAATTGATAATAATATGTTTTAAAAGCACTAAGACCCGTTACATCTACTTTTACTGTATAATCTTTATTCTGACCTGTCTCCACTTCTCCCTCTTTAACTATCTGGGTCATTGCTGCATCAGTTGCCACTTTCCAATTTACGATTACAGAATCATCGTTTGTTGTTACCCTTGTCCAGATAATCACGGCATCTTCTAATGGGTCTCCAGAAGCTACACCATGATAAAAAGGCTCTAAGTTATTATCAAAAATGTTTTCAACGTTACCAGAACCTACTGATCTTTCGATCTTAGTCAAAACTGTCTTTATCTCTTGGGCATAAAAACATGTCGGTACTATCAAAAATAAAACTGCGGTTTTTATTAATCTAATATTCATATAATTCACAATTTAATTGATTTTATTGCAAATGTATTTGAATGACCTACTATAAAACAAAAACCTTTTTTTAATAATATAAACTTAATATGGACAACTATATATTTACCTTATATTGTAACAATTTGATTTTAATTTTACTAAAAACAAATTATAAATTAGTATTTTATATATAATCATAGTCAATATATCTATTCTAAAGTTACAAGTATATATTACAAAACAGGTTATTTATCCCTAATCATTTCAAAACATTCATAACCACATAAAAGTTAAAATATTAAATATATCGTAATTTTATTAACATATATCTATCTGCTGATATTTATATAATTGAAAAAAAAACAGTAGTAGTATTATACCATATAGAAAATATTGTTTTTCTAAAAAGTAATGAAAACTCTCAAGAATTGATTACCACATAGAATCTTCGAGTAAATTATAACAAAAAACTAACATTTAAATATTCTAGTTTAACCGTTATTTGCAAACTGAAAATTATGAAAAAACAGGTAGTAATCGCACCCTAACAGGTAAAAACAACACGTAAACTACTCAAATACAAATAAATATAGCAGGTTAAAAGATTTAAAAAAAAATAATGCTACTGTTTTTTTGTTTATCATTAATATTCAATAAGGTACATTTTTTAGTGTTATATCATAGAATCGGAATCTATTTATACCTCAAAAAAATTATGTTTAAAAAACAACTAGTAGTATGAATAATTTATTAAAACAGATTCCGATTATTTCTATTCTTGTGTCTGGCTGGCAATTCGCCTCGATTGGCTATGCTAATGACACTCCGAAATATAGAAAAAAACAAAAGTGGAAGATTATTTTTCATGCTTTTTTAAATCCAATATTTGCATCTAAATGGTTTAAACTTTTAAAATCGAAAGATTTTAATCACGTATTCTCACATCGTCCACGTATTTATATCAAGCCATTTAGAGTATACATATCTACCAAATGGAATAAAAAACAAAAAATTAAGGTTATCCTCGATACATATCGATTTATCAAAAGCAAAGGAGAGGTATTTGAGAAAATTCTTACTCATAGAGAAGGACTAATAATTGCTGATATAACCTTTGATAGTTCTCATACTGGATTTTTAAGATTGGGATATGATGATAAGTTCCGAAAAGAAGGGGAATTGGTATTGACACTAGAAAGTAATGAACTTGGGGGTAAAATTGTCTCCGCTGCATTTTCGTTTGAAGAAATAACTAAGGGATATTGGTCGTGTATAATTGGTTGTGTTCAGGTGCATGGAGCCAATTCTAACCAAAGTTATTATAAAAAAACACAAAAATTAATGCACGGACTTCGTCCTAATTCTTTTATTATACATTCTGTACAAGAATTATCTAGGCATTTGGGATGTCAAAAAATTTATTGTACAGGAAACTCAATCCAAGTTAATCGTAAAAAACATGCTATTCATCTTCCTTGGTTTCATAGTATAAATTTTGATTATAATAGTTTTTGGAATGAAGTTGGTGGAAAAAATATCAACAAGGATTGGTTTGAATTACCGCTGCTTCCGGTTCATAAAAATATTCAGGAGATAAAATCCAATAAGCGGTCTATGTATCGTAAGCGTTTTGGCATGCTCAATGATCTATCTTTAAAAATTTCGGGTAGTACTGCTCAGAATATGCTTTAATGAATTAAAAAAAAAGGTTCTTCGCCAAAAACAGTAGAACTCCATTAAATAACTATTTCTAAGATAATAAGTAACTATTCACCCAGTTAATTTATTTATTTCTAACGTGTTAAAAACTGTATTTTTACTTTAGTTAGCAATTTGTAAACTTTAAAATAAAATAATGACACTAAAATCAGGATTTTGGTTATAAATCATCAATAAAACAAATATTTTTACGCCATATACTTAGAAATATTTAATAAAAATGGCTGAATAGTTACAGATAATATATCATTGCACTAAAATTATCAGAATTTCTAAAACCACGAGCTCTAGTTCTTACCAATTGCATAACACTATTTAAGCCCTCTGCTACTGCATTTGATATTCCTGTTGTGATAGATTAAGAACCTCCTTGAAATGACTCCTTATTGTTTTCACAAACAGATTAATAGGCTTAAAATCCAAGATTAAAGCTTGTTCTGTCCATTTCTCTATCAATGGTTTTACTGCTAATGTTTGTACACTCCATTTATTTTCAATTTCATATTGAAACAACTTCGTTGTTATCTATTGTCTTTAAACAACCATTATAAATTTTTAAACGATTATACCATCCAAATAAACTTCCTAAAGAAGGAAAATGTAAGAATAATTCTTTTTGTCTATAAAAAATGTATTTTATCGATAATAGTTTTGATTTTAAATTATTATAAAATAGTTTTTTTAAAGCCCATCGTAATTTTACATAACAATCTAATATTAAGTTAATTACAATCCCAAAATATTATGTTTCATAAAAAATTACTTATACTTTATATCAGTATATTATTCTTTTCTATTTCTTGGTCACAAGAATATAAGAAGATGATGAATGACAATACTTATACTGTACAACAAGTTCAACAAGAGGCTGAGAAATATTTTTCAGCAAATGATAAAGGAAAAGGCTCTGGTTATAAACAATACAAAAGATGGGAATATCAGGCATTACAATTAATGGATGAAAATGGATATTTAAAAGAAAATAAATATTACATCGAAGCCTTAAAGCAACATAGAGCTTCTTCATCAAAAAGTATGAATACGCAATTAAATGACAATTGGGAAGAGTTGGGACCAACTAATTGGAATCAATTAACAGGTTGGAATCCTGGAGTTGGTAGACTAACATCAATTGCCATAGATAGAAATGATACAAATCATATCATTGTAGGATCCGATAATGGTGGAGTATGGAAAACAACTAATGAAGGTGCCAATTGGACTCCGCTTACAGATACAGAAAGTACTTTATACGTATATTCATTAGCTATGGATCCCACTAATACTTCTACTTATTATTGGGGATCAACCGATGGAAGAGTCTTTAAATCGACTGATTCAGGATTAACGTGGTTAGCATTAGCTAATGCAGGTGGTGGTAAGATCAATAAAATAATAATTCACCCTACTAATTCTAATGTCGTATTTGTAAGTTCTGATTCTAATGGAATTTATAAATCTACCAATGGTGGATTTAATTGGACTCAAGTTGTGTATGATAATTACTCTCAGGATGTAGAATTCAATACATACAATTCTAATATAGTGTATGCATCAGGTAGAGGTTTTTATAAATCTTCTGATCTAGGAAATAATTTTAATCAAATAGGTGGTTTCTCTAACGATGCTAAGATGATTGGAGTATCAAAAGCGGATTCTAATAGAGTATATGTATTAGAAGCTAACGGAGGTAAATTTGGAGGGTTCTATATGTCTACGGATGGAGGTTATTCTTTTTATAAAAAATACCATCTTAACAAAAACTACTTTGGGTTTAGTACAGTTGCTAATGATAATCTTGGTCAAGCACCTAGAGATATGGATATTGCAGTATCTCCGAATAATGCAAATGAAGTACATATTGCAGGTTTATTAACTTGGAAATCTACAAATGGAGGAGATTCTTTTGTACCAACATCAGACTGGCAACCCGGAAAAGCAGCAAATAAAAATTTAGGATACTGTCATTCTGATGTTGATTTATTAGAATTTGTAGGTAACTCCTTATATGCGTGTACAGATGGAGGAGTTTATATAGCTGAAAACACTTCATATGTAAATGCCAACTATTTTAGAGATATTACTACTGGACTAGGAATAAGAGCTTTTTATAAATTAGGTATTTCTCAAACATCTCCCGTTGTTATTTCTGGAGGTGCTCAGGATAATGGAACTTCTTTTTATACTCCCACACGAGGTTGGGGTGATTGGCTAGGCGCTGATGGAATGGAAACTTTTGTAGATAAAAATAATCCTAATATTTTATATGGAACCTCACAAGGTGGAGTACTATACAAAACAACTAATCAAGGGGGTAATTATCAAGGTATAACTCCTTATGGTAAGTCAGGTAATTGGGTAACTCCTTTTGAGCAAGATCCAAGCCAGCCTAATACAATATACGCAGGATATGATGCTGTATATAAATCTACTGATGGTGGATATAATTGGGGAACAATATCTCAAAATTTTGGAAGAAACTTAGCTGAATTAAAAATAGCGCCTTCTGATAATAGTGTTATTTATGCTTCTGACGGTTATAGACTTTATAAAAGTAATAATACATCCTATTGGGGTGAATTAACCGGGTTTTCTGGTTATATTAATAGTATCGCTATTCATCCTAAAGACCCAAATAAAATAGCAATTGCAACAGGTGGTGGTCAAAAAGTTTATGTGTCACCTAATGGCGGGGTTTCTTGGACTTCATACCTGAAAAATTTACCTGATTTTAGTGCCTTAGCATTAGTATGGCAAGACAATGATAATGATGGTTTATATTTAGGTATGAATTATGGAATTTATTATATAGACAATACACTTACCCAATGGCAAGATTTTAATTCTAAATTACCAAATGTAAAAATAAGTGAATTAGAAATTAACACCGCTGATGATAGAATATATGCAGCTACTTATGGTCGAGGGGTTTGGTCTTCTCCAATAGTTGCATCACTAGAAGGTTGTTTAACAACAGTTAAAACTCCTTATACAGAAAGTTATGAAAATACCTTAGGTGGTTGGACACAATCAAAGGATGACAACACAGATTGGATAATACAAACTAATGGTACCTATTCTCAAAATACCGGACCATCTAGTGCTGCTGATGGAGCTTATTATATTTATGTCGAAGCATCAAAAGATGATGGTAATTCATATCCTAATAAGAGAGCAATACTTAATTCTCCTTGCTATGATATTACAAGCAACAGCATTATATCTGCAAACTTTTCATTTCAATATCATATGTATGGTGCAGTTGATATGGGTACAATTGATGTAGAAATTAGTAGGGATGAAGGTGCTTCTTGGACTTCTGTATGGCATAAAGAAGGTAACCAAGGTAATATTTGGAAAACAGCCTCTATTGACTTAAGTAAATACATAAATTCTGTTATCCAATTACGATTTAATCGTGTTACGGGAGGAGATCATCAATCAGACTTAGCAATAGATGATATTAAATTTACAACAGAAAAAGATTTGGGAGATTGTGTAACAGGAGACTTGTCTTTAACCATAAAATTTGATAACGATCCAGAAGAAATATCTTGGTCAATTACGGACTCAGTTGGTACAATTGTAGCTTCTAAGAGTTATTCGACTTCTTATGCAGATGAATCTACTGTTACTGAAACAATTAGTGATTTGAAAAAAGGGGAATATACAGGCTCACATAAATATTCTGGGGATTAGGCAAAAAGTTTTTCCATTCTAAAGAGAAAAAATTTCACATCAACTACCCCTCTTAAGTTTGCTCTAAACAACTTTATCTTGGAGTTAAAAGATTCTGCATTTGCATTTGTATGTCTTTTTATAAAGAAATTCAAAATAGTTTCTAAGTGATAATTTAAACTGTTAACCACGGTATTAAAGACTGTCATATTTAGAAGCTTTGTTTTTTGCATCCAGTTTATTATTTTTTCTTTTGCTATTTCTCTAGAGGTTTCTTCATATATGTTTCTAAACTCAAGGGTGTGCTTGTATGCCTGATATAAAAGGGGATACTTCTTAAATAATAATTCAGCTCTTATCTTTTGGTTTTCTGTCCATTGGTTAGGTTTTTTAGCAATAATATAACGGCTTCTTGCTAATAATTGCTTGGGAGAATCCTCATTATCAAAACTAAATGGAATGTATTTTAACCCTTGTTCTTTTGCAATTTTGATTGCTTGATTCTCTTTTTCTATTTCCTCCCACCTGTATTTTATTCTTAAATGTTGCAGGGCTTCCATTATTAGTTTTACAACGTGGAAACGATCTGTAACCAAGTAACATTCAGGGAAACACATTTTTGAAGCCAATTGCATATTGTTTGCCATATCAAGGGTTATTTCCTTTACCAATTTTCTTTTATCTAATGGAATTTTGTTTAAAACACCAATAATATCTTGACTTTTTGTGCCCTTTATAGAGGCTACTAATGTTTTTTTCTTTCCTCTTCCATTTTTGTTGGTGACAAAGGTATAGAGTTCTCCTTTAGACAGACTCACTTCGTCGATGCTTAAATGTTCTCCAATATTTTCAGGATAAATTAAATAATCTTCGGAGTGACTTAACTGTTCCCAGTCTTTAAAACCACTGATTTTTTTCTTATAATGGCGTTGCAACAAATTGGCTTTAACACCGTAATAACTAGATATTTTACTTATTGTATCTTCTCGAGTCTCTACCTGTATCTTTTAAAAAATCTGAAAGTTCAATGGTTAATTTTGAACCCTCAGCTATAATAGAATAATCACTTTTTACTTCTTTTGATTTGTCGACCTTATTACGCCACCTTCGCCTTCTTATACATAAATAAACTGCTTTACCTCTTATGGGAAAGTCTTGTATTTGTTTCCTGTCATAAAAACCTTTGGACTCATATTCAAAAGACCTATATTCTTTGGGGATTATGTTTTTCTCATCTAAATAGATATAAAAACAGTCTTGCTTAGTTTGTAAATTGCCCAATTCTTTAAAATCAACAATATCAAAATGAGTTAATAGTCCTTCTGGCAAAATTGAAGAAATTATTGAAAAATTCATTCCATTTTTTATGCAAACTTAAGGATTCTCCCCAACTTTTTTATGTGA
>CAVYIL010000069.1:0-15275 GCA_963768325.1 uncultured Flavobacteriaceae bacterium
ATATTTTATAAAGTTATTATTAATATTTAAAAAGATATAACTAGTTGATCACTGTCTACTATAAATATTTCGAAAACCAACTAAGTATAATTTTATCTAGCTCTTCTTTGTTTTGGTATATATTATGACCTTCATTTTCATAAATGATTAATTTATAGGGAACTTTCTTTGTTTTGAGTTTTATAGCAAGGTTTAAACTTTGATTTACGTTCACTGCTTTATCGTTTAATCCATGAATTATTAATAATGGAATTTTTGGTAGCTCATGTGCCCAAAAACTAACAGAGCGATCTTTAAGAACTTGGTTTTTGTTTTCAATATAATTTGGTATAATTTGAGAAAAAACTTTAGATTATATATTAGGTCTCTCTTGTAACGTTTGAAAAAGGTTAGATGGTGATCCCCCAATAATTGCGGTTTTAATTATTCCGGAACATTTTAATTCTTTTAAAGTTTTATATGTCATAATTCCTCCTCGGCTCCATCCGTATAAGGATATTCGAGTAGAGTCAATATAGGGTTCTTCCCTCAAACAAGATATAAGATTAATTATACCATTAATATCTTTACCTCCAAACTCATCCTTACCTTCACTATTCTTATTACCTCTGTATGTGCTTCCTGCAACAACATAACCATTATTAGCTAAATAAGATAAATTATATATTATCATAGATGAAGTTAGGTTGTCATAATCCCTATTTCCACCTCGATTAAATATAACTAATGGGCTTTTTTTGTTGATGTTTTTTGGCTTCATTATATACCCTTTTATTTTTAGTCCATCACTCAAATAAGAAATACTATCTAAAGAAATATTTTGTAGATATTTATAACTGTCGTTGAATATAAGTTTTCCTGATTTATCTCTGTGTTTTATACTATTTAAGAAACTTAAATCTTCATAATTGATGGTTTGAGAACATATTATTTGAGAATAAATAGGACATTGGTAAAGAATAAACAATACCCGTAGATTAAACGTATTAAAATATTCATATATGGATAAATAATTTTTACAAATATTATCATTATTTATAATACTCCCTACTTTTTAATATTCTTTTAGTTTTCTGTGGTACTTTTACCAATCTAGATTAAAAAGCATAACATAATCGTATTGAATTTATAAGGCGAAATATTTTGATGAGAATAAACACGGTTGTAAAATAAAATAGTAGGGATGAAAGATATTACTTCAAGAAAAGATATTGAATATATAATGAATGTCTTCTATAGCCAAGTCTTATCTGATCCTAAAATCGGTGTCTTTTTTACTGAAATAGTTAAAATAAACCTCATAGAACACTTACCACGTATTACTGATTTTTGGGAACAACAGTTATTCAGAACAGGAGGATACAAAAAAAACGTGTTACAGATACATAAGAACATACATTCAATAAAACAGATAGAGAAAATCCATTTTGATACGTGGCTTTTATTGTTTAATAAAACGATTGATCAGAATTTTGTAGGAGAAAAAGCAAATATGATTAAAACAAGAGCGTTATCAATAGCAACGGTTATTCAGTTAAAAATTAGACCACAGAAATAGTTCTAGTCTAAGCAAATCTCTATTTTTACAGTTTATAATACATTTATTAAAGAATTATGTATAAAGGAAGCTTTCCTCATAAGAGATATCAAAAGACAATTGAATTTTTAAGAGAATATGTTCCTACTCCATCAAAGGTTTTAGATTTAGGAGTGCGAAATCCATTCGTGACTTTTATGGAAAAAGAAGGTTATGTTGTGACAAATACCTCTGGAAAAGATTTAGATTTTAATACCGATGAAGTAAAAAACAATGAGGTAGAAGTTGTAACCGCTTTTGAAATCTTAGAACATTTAATAGCACCATTTAACACGCTAAGAGATATTAAAGCCAATAAGTTAGTAGCTTCTGTACCTCTTAGACTATGGTTCTCTTCAGCATATCGTAGTAAGACAGATTCTTGGGATCGCCACTATCATGAATTTGAAGACTGGCAGTTTGATTGGTTGCTAGAAAAAGCAGGGTGGGAAATAAAAGCTAGAGAAAAATGGACACACCCTGTGAAAAAAATAGGACTTCGACCTTTATTACGCTTATTTACATCTAGATATTACATTATTTATGCAGAGAGAGTCAAATAAAAGAGTATTAATCTCTTTTATTTAACTTTACCTCACTAATTAATTTACCCAAAACAGCCACTTGAGAATTTACATTGTAATACCAGCACACAATGAAGAGTTATTCATAAGCAAAACACTTCGTTCCCTAGTTAATCAAACATTGCTACCCAAAAGGATAATTGTAGTTAATGATAATTCTACAGATGCCACAGAAGATATTGTAAACAATTTCATAGAAACAAGCAATCTTATAACTCAGGTGCTATTCAATTCATCAGAGGATCATATGCCAGGTAGTAAGGTAATAAAAGCATTTAATGAAGGGTATAAAATGTTAGATGCAGAGTATGATATTATCTGTAAATTCGATGCAGACCTTATTTTTCCTTTAGATTATTTAGAAAAGATAGCTAATCATTTTAGAAATAATACCAAAACAGGAATGGTTGGGGGTTTTTGTTATATACAAAAAGGCGAAAATTGGATTCTTGAGAATTTAACGAATAAAGATCATATTAGGGGAGCTTTAAAAGCTTATCGAAAACAATGTTTTGTCGACATAAAAGGATTGCGACCAGCGATGGGTTGGGATACTATAGATGAATTAGTTGCTCAATATAATAAATGGACAATCAAAACGATCTCCTCATTGCATGTAAAACATCTAAAACCTACAGGAAACACATATAATGACAAAGCTAAATATAAACAAGGTGAGGCATTTTATAGGATGAGGTATGGTTTCTGTATAACGTTGATTGCTTCTGTAAAACTAGCCTTATTAAAACAACAGCCCTTATTAGTTAAGAATTATTTGATTGGTTTTTTTATAGCAAAAAGACAAAATCAACCTTTTTTAGTATCCAAAGAAGAAGGTCAATTTATCCGTAGCTTACGTTGGAAAAAAATCAAACAGAAATTTTTTTAACACCTATTTCAAAGGAATAAGCAAAATTATATCTAATACGATTAGAGAGTTCTTAATCTAAAAATATTACCATATTTCTGAATACAACAACTTTATTAGTTTTTTAACTTAAAAACTAATAAAATGCTTATACAAGATAATAAAGGCTTTAAATATGAGTCTATATTATGAAAAATAGATATAAAATAGTTATATTTATTCTAAGAATATTAATAGAATCCTTTTTTAAATAAACAATAAGGTAAACTACTTCATTGCGCAAATAAAAAGAGTTTTATGTTGTTAAAAATAAATATATTATGAGAATAAAATTTTTAATTCTAGGATCACTATTATTAGCATTCGTTTCATGTAAAAAAGCACAAGTTCCAGTAGATTATGTTCTTTTTTCAGGAAAAATTATTAATTCTGAAGAAAAACAAGTACTAGTAAACGGAAAAAATTTTGATTTCACCATTAATGTCAGATCAGACGGCACTTTTGGAGATACCCTAAGAATTAAAGATAAAGGTTATTACACCTATGTTATTGGAAGAGAAAAATCTATTGTATACATAAAGCAAAATGATCAACTTAATTTATCGATAGATGCCAATGATTTTAAAGAAAGTGTTAAGTATACAGGAACAGCTGCAGAAGTTAATAATTATATAGCAGCAAAAACCATTATGAATGAGCAGCTTAGTCCTAAAGGAGAGCAAGAAAGAAATGAACTTTACGGGAAAGATGAAGAAGATTTTAAAAACACTATAAAAGAGTATAAACAACAAAAATTAGATTTATTAAACTCGTATAAAAACTTAGATGCCGATTTTATAGCCTATGAAACAAAAGATATCAATTATGGGTATTTATTTTTATTAAACAGGTATGAAGACGCACATCAATATTACGCAAAAGATAAAAACTATAAAGTGCCAGAAGGTTATTTACAGGAGTTAACTGATTTAGGTCTTGACACAGATTTAGGGATAGACATCGCCGAAGATTTTAATACCTCAAAAGCATATCAAAATTTAGTTTTGGATTTATTTAATAAATCAGCATATCAAAAAGCAGAAAACGACAAAATATCGTACGAAAAAGCTTTTTTAGAAGGATTGACCTCTATTAAAAGCATCAATATAAAAGAAAGCTTGATTAAAACAATTGCACGAAGGGTGTCAATAGGATTCCACAATACAACTGAATTATATATTTCGATAATGAAAATTTCAACCGACGAAAAATTTAAAGCCGAGTTGACTAATATATACAAGAAAGTAAAAACTTTGGTTAAGGGCAACCAATCCCCATTATTTAACTACGAGAATCATGATGGGGGAGAGACATCTTTGAGCGATCTGAAAGGAAAATATGTGTTAATAAACATCTGGGCTACTTGGTCCGTGCCAAGTGAAAACGAAATGCTTAGTCTTGCTAAAATAGAAAAAGAGTATCGGAAAAAGAATATTGCCTTTGTAAGCATTTCTGTTGATAAGAAAACACAATATGAAACGTGGAAAAAAAAGGTGATAGAAAAAAAACTTGTAGGGATTCAATTATTTGCTAATGATAGTTGGAATTCTCAATTTATACTAGATTATCAGATACAAGGGATACCTAGATTTATCTTAATTGATCCAGAAGGAAGGATAGTAAACGCTAATGCTCCTAGACCTTCTGATCCTGATTTAGTCCTGCTTCTTAAAGAGTTAAATATCTAAAATTTAGTTATTTATTGTAACTATTCACCCGGTTAATTTATTTATTTTCAACGTGTTAAAAACTGTGTTTTTACTTTAGTTAGCAATTTGTAAACTTTAAAATAAAATAAAATAATGACACTAAAATCAGGGTTTTGGTTATAAATCATCAATAAAATAAAGATTTTTACGCCATATACTTAGAAATATTTAACAAAAACGACTGAATAGTTACTGTTTATTTAACAATATGTTGTTAGCAAACATTGTGCTTATTGTGTATGTTTGCTTTGCCTTTATAAAAAACATTGTAATTAAACTGTTAGCTAAAATCCTTTTTTATGAGTCTATAAAACAAAGTATAAATAGGGTTTTGTTAAGAAATTAAATAATTGATGAAAATTAAGTCATTAACACTAGGAATATTATTATGCATACTCATCTCTTGTCAAAAAGAAAAATCTCCCGTAGATTATGTACTCTTTTCAGGAAAAATAAATAACAATAATCCAAAATATGAAGAAGTAATAATTTTTGGAAAAGATTTGGAGAAGAAAATTTCAATTCAATCAGATGGGACTTTTGCTGACACACTGAGAATAAAGACTAAAGGTTACTATATATATAAAATAGGAAGAGAGATTTCCTTTATCTATATAAAACAAAACGACCAACTTCATTTATCGATTGACCCAAAAGAATTTTATGAGTCCATAAAATATACAGGAACAGCATCAGAAGTCAATAACTACCTTGCAGCAAAATTACTTTTAGATGAAAAATTGATGCCAAAGGATCAAGAAGAGTATAAGATACTTTATATAACCGAAGCCAAGGGTTTTAAAGACATAATAAATGACTTTAAACAACAAAAATTAGAATTATTAAAATTATATGAAAAATTAGATTCAGAATTTATAGCCAATGAAATTAAAGATATTAATTATAGCTATTTAAATTTGTTAAATAGTTATACGCAAAATCATAAATTTTTTACAAAAAATGAGGATTATGAATGTCCTGAAGGGTTTCTAACAGAATTAACAGGTGTAGATGTAGATAATTCAGAAGATTTTGAAAACACTCAAGAATATAAGCACATGGTTTTTAATCTATTTAACGATACCATAAACGAAAGGTCAAAAAAAGATAGTTTATCTTATGAAAAAGCTTTTATAAAAGAATTTACTACCCTTAAAAGTAATAATATAAGAGAGTATTATTTAAAACAGATAGCACAGCCATTGTTAGTAGCAAATGAAAATGCTACAACAGAATTATATGATTTTATAATGCAAAACTCTACAGATGAAGAATTTAAAACAGAAATAGTTTCTATTTACGAAAAAATAAAAGTATTAAAGAAAGGAAATGTTTCCCCTACATTTAATTTTGAAAATATTAAAGGAGGAACCACATCTTTAAACGACCTAAAAGGAAAGTATGTATACATTGACGTTTGGGCAACTTGGTGTGCCCCCTGTAAAGTAGAGATTCCGTATCTAAAAAAAATAGAGAAAACCTATCATAATAAAAAAATTGAATTTGTAAGCATATCGATTGATGAAAAAACAAATATTGATAGTTGGAAAAAAATGGTAACCGAAAAAGAATTAGGGGGGATTCAACTAATTGCCGATCGTGACTTTAATTCTCAGTTTGTCATAGATTATCAGATAGAAGGAATACCTAGATTTATCTTAATTGACCCAGAAGGAAGGATCATAAAAGCGAATGCTCCTAGACCTTCTGACCCTAAGTTAATAAGCCTATTTGAAGATTTAAGTATTTAATTTTTATTTATTGGATATAAATTTTCAGAAAAACCTAATACCATTTTCTTAATGAATTGAAAAAAGCTTAAACCACTTCAATTCATAAAGAAAATAGTATAATGACAAGTAGTCTTAATTATTCAATAACAAACGATAACACATTTCCTGTAGTACCATTAGGAAACTCAATTCCTAACAAAGCAGAGATAGTTGGTGCTATATCAGTGATATAAGTTTTTTTTGTAGTGCTTCCTTTTTTAATTCCATTCCCCCAAAACAATAATGGAGCATGAGTATCGTAGCTTAAGCTACTTCCATGTGTTGAACCCGTAGGTGAATAACTTATAGTGGCCGGATCAAGAACAAAAACGATATCGCCACTTTTCTTCTGATTAAAACCATTCTGGACTAATGTAGCAACTCCAGATGTGTAAGTGCCGGTTTCTAATTGGTTTCGGGTAAATACTTTGTCGATTTGATTTTCTTGCAACATAAAATGCGCTATTGTGTTTTGTACGTTCTCACTATTTAAAGAGTTTTTTGATAAAACAGTATAATCAAAGAATATTTGATTATTAGACATGTTTTCTATTATACCTTCTACCTGAAATATCTCTTTTGCAAAGCTATTTACCTTGCCAGAAAAGGAATCCATATCAAAATACCCAGATGGAACTTTAATAGAAGTAAGATAAGAAGGCACATGGACAGCCCCATGATCAGAGGTTAAAAAAACAGTGTAATTACCTTTTCCTATAGTAGTGTCTATAAATTTAAATAAACGTGCTAAATCTTTATCGAGTCTTAAGTAGGTATCTTCAATTTCTTTAGAATTAACACCAAAATTATGACCAACGTAGTCCGTACTAGAAAAACTAAGAGCAAGAAAATCAGTTATGTCATCTTTTCCAAGCTGTTCTCCACTAATAGCTGCAATAGCAAAATCGGCAGTTAAGCTATTGCCATAAGGAGTGCTTTTTAAAATATCATACCCATTGTTATGATCCTTTAGAGCTAACAAATCATAAGGGAAAGTAGCAGTTTCTTTTCCTTTAAATCCACCCTCAAATAAGTTTTTATCTACACCACTTTCAATATATGTATCAATATCATATAATGTATTCCATTCTTTTAAATAAGAAAGCACATGCTTAGAATCATTAAATTTCTGAACCCATAAAGGCAACTCATCTCTATAGTAAGAACTAGTAATCCATTTCCCCTTATCTTTCCCTTCAAACCAATAAGCACCATTGGCAGTATGCCCGGCAGGTAAAATTGCACCACGGTCTTTAATTGCTACTCCAATAGTTTTTCCTCTCAACTGTGTATGTATTCTGTTTTGATCAGTAATAGTAGTTGTTTTTAGTCTACGAGGAGACATTTTTTGCGACTCACTAATAGAACCTACAGGAGTTACTGTAGAATCACTAGCGCAATAAATCTCTTTTTTACTAAATTTATCATACCAATAATTAGAGATGATACCGTGATTTTTAGGAGTAGTACCTGTATATATAGAAGCATGACCAGGTGCTGTGTAAGTAGGGACGTAATTAAAATGATTATTTTTGCAATTGTATCCTTCCTTTATCATACGTTTAAAACCATCCTCGCCAAATCGATTATAAAAACGAGTTAGATAATCATATCGCATTTGGTCAACTACAATACCAACTACTAATTTTGGTGAACTATTAATGTTATTTTTTTGTTGGGAATTACCTGAAATGTGAAACATTATCACGGATAGGAATAAGAATATTCTATGTGTCATTACGTATGTATTATTAAAAAAAGCAAATGTACTGATTATAGAAATGAAAAACTTTAATGATAGGTTAAATGCTTAGCGACTTTTTTTTTCTATTTTAGCCTTTCTAATATGGTACATATGCTTTATTTAGACGATATTGGTCGTTATTTTTTGATGTTAAAGGGAGTCTTTAGTCGAATGACTAAAAGATCCGTATTACGAAATCTTATTTTTAAAGAAATAGATGATTTGATAATAGGATCTCTTGGAATTACTGTATTTCTTGCTTTTTTCATAGGAGCGGTTGTGGCAATACAAACAGCTCTTAACCTGACTAATCCATTGATACCTAAAAAGTTAATAGCTTTTGCTTCAAGGCAATCCATAATTCTTGAGTTTGCACCAACATTTATTTCTGTAATTATGGCAGGTAAAGTAGGATCGTTTATCACCTCAAGTATTGGTACGATGCGAGTTACTGAGCAGATTGATGCTTTAGAAGTAATGGGTATTAATTCCCTGAACTATTTAATTTTCCCTAAGATAATAGCTATGCTAACCTATCCTTTTGTTATAGCAATAGCTATGTTTGTCGGTATTTTTGGTGGATATATAGCAGGGGTTTATGGAGGGTTTGTTTCCAGCAATGAGTTTATAACAGGATTACAAGAAGAATTTATTCCATTTCATCTAGTATATGCTTTTATCAAAACCTTTCTATATGCCTTTTTGCTTGCAACCATACCATCTTTTCACGGATATTATATGAAAGGAGGAGCTTTAGAAGTAGGAAAAGCTAGCACTTCTGCTTTTGTGTGGACAACAGTAGTTATAGTTATAGCTAATTATGTATTAACTCAATTGTTATTAAGCTAATGATAGAAGTAACGAACTTACATAAAAATTTTAATGGAGAAGAAATTCTAAAAGGAATTTCTACTGTTTTTGAGCGTGGTAAAACCAATTTAATCATAGGTACTAGTGGCAGTGGTAAAACCGTTTTTTTAAAATGTTTACTAGGTCTTTTTATTCCAGAAGTAGGCTCCATTAGCTATGATGGCACAATATATTCAGAATTAAACACAGAACAGCAAGGAGATTTAAGGAAACAAATGGGAATGGTTTTTCAAGGAAGTGCCTTATTTGACTCTATGACTGTTGAAGAAAATGTAATGTTTCCGCTGATGATGTTTACCAAACAGAAAAAAGAAGAAATGTTAGAAAGAGTTCATGAAGTTTTGGATCGGGTACATCTTGAAAACGCAAATAATAAACTACCATCAGAGATTAGTGGTGGTATGCAAAAAAGGGTTGCTATTGCTAGAGCTATAGTTACCAGACCTAAATATTTATTTTGTGATGAACCAAATTCAGGATTAGATCCTAGAACAGCAATTGTAATTGATAACTTAATCAAAGAGATTACTGAAGAAAACAGTATCACAACAGTTATTAATACTCACGACATGAACTCTGTAATGGAGATTGGAGAAAAAATTGTTTTTCTTCAGAAAGGATTTTTAGAATGGGAAGGAGATAAAAGTCTAATATTCAAAACCAATAATAAAGCCGTTACAGATTTTGTCTATTCGTCTAATTTATTTAAAAAAGTTCGTGATGCCCAGTTAAAAGGATATTAATGATAAATTGTATTTAGAAACATTAAACCAAACCTTTTATAAAGTTTCCGCCAATAAAATAAAAAAGAGGTAAAACTATACCTCCTCTTAGTCGTAAAATCTTTTTTATTTAAGCTCTAAATTATTTGGCATATATTTCTAAAAAAGAACAGGAATTATTAAATGATTTTATATACATTACTTGTTATTTAACCAATAAACTATCTATTTTCAATTCTTTGGTAATCCATTTCTTTAGAGAATTATTTCTAATATTATCCAAACTATCCGAAACCTTAACTTTCCATTTTGGGAAAAGTACTTTTATAGTATCTACTTTTAAGAAATTTGATTGTAAAATTTCTCCATAACCCAATTCTACAAGGTTAGGGAAACGAATTTTAGCATCTTTAGCAATACTATTATAAGGTGTTCCTTTTGTAGAAATTGATTTATTAGTCTCGTGGAGTTGATGCTCTAATTGTACTATTTTGTTCTTTAGATCAGATATTTGGGTATTTAATGCATCATTAGTATTTTGGATTCGTTCTAGTTCAACTATAGCTCTATCGTAAGCTTTAGAAACTTGTTCGAAACCTCTAGCCTTATTACCATTAATAGATAAAGTAAAACCACTAAGATGTTTATATTTTTTTATTTCATTTTTGAGATCACTTTCTACAGCCTCTACAATTTCTCCATCAAAATATAATTTTATAGATGCATTCTCAAAATTATAAAAATCTTTTCTTAGGTATAGATTTTCATTAGATTCAATTTCATTAGCCTTAAAATTACGATAATCACGATCGGCATTACTCTTTTCTAAAGTGTGATAAAAAGTATATGTTGCGGGAATCATTGCCAAAATAGCAACAAAAGAAGCAAACTGAGCTGTTCGTTTTCGTTTTGCAGAATTAGCATATCGTAACATAGGAAAACCTAATAATTTAGAAACGATAAAAGTGGACAGTGCTATGAATATAGCGTTGATACAGAACAAATAAAGTGCTCCAAGAAAAAAGTCAGGTTTACCAACAGAAATCCCATATCCAACAGTACATAATGGAGGCATTAAGGCGGTGGCAATTGCTACTCCCGCAATAGCATTTGGCATAGTCCCCTTTTTAGATTTAGCGACAATTAAAGCAAGTCCACCAAAAATAGCTACAAACACATCTAGAATAGTAGGAGTTGTTCTTGATTCTAATTCAGGAGTTAATTCACTTAATGGAGATATCAAAAAATAAAGAGTAGCAGTAATTACACTTAGAGCAACCATTACCCCTAGGTTAATCAATGATCTTTTTAGCGTATCTATATCATTTATAGCTATAGATAATCCAATACCAACAATAGGTCCCATTAAAGGAGAAATTAACATTGCTCCTATTACTACTGCTGTAGAACTAACATTTAGTCCAATAGAAGCTACAAATACAGAAAAGATTAATATCCAAGCAGTATGCCCTTTAAAAGGAATGTCATTTTTTACATCTTCAATAGTTTGATCCTTATCCGTATCTGTTCTTATGTCTAATAACTCTGAAAGAAATAATTTTATATTCTCAAAAAGACCTATAGCATCCCTTTTTACAGAGTCTTTAATTTCTTTGTTATCAGAATCCGCAGGTTGATTTGTATTCTCAATCATGTTCTTTATCCGTATTTTTCTCCGTATTTTTCTTTTACTTTGTTTAGAACCTGTTTTATATCCTGTTCTTTCTTTTTAGGATATATTAACAGCACTTCCTCTTTGTCAACAATAATATAATCCTCCAGTCCATCAATCACCACAATCTTATCATCTGTTGTTCTGATCATATTTCCAGAACAGTTTTCTTCCAATACCCTAGCGTTAACTACAGCATTACCAAACGATGTTTTATCAAGCTTATTATATAGAGCTCCCCAAGTACCTAGATCATTCCAGTCGAATGAAGCCGGGAGTACATACACATTTTCAGCTTTCTCTAAGATAGCATAATCAATAGAAATATTTTCTGTTAGAGGGTAATTTATTTGTATAAAATCTTTTTCAAGATCTGTGTTATAGAGATTGTATCCATTTTGAAATAACTTAGTCATTTCTTTTTGAAATATTGAAAAAGCGTGTATAATACTTTTTACATTCCAAATAAAAATACCCGAATTCCATAAATAATTTCCCTCTTCTAAAAATTGTTTAGCCGTATTATAATCAGGTTTTTCTCTAAACTGATGAACCTTCTTTATTGTTTTATTGTCTCTGTTATATTGTATATATCCATAACCAGTATTCGGAAAAGTAGGCTTAATGCCCAAGGTCATTAAAATATCTTTTTCAGAACAAGCGATAAAACTTTGTTCTAAATCATTAATAAAAGCATTTTCATCCTCTATCCAATGATCAGTAGGAGCTATAACCATTAAAGCATCTGGGTTCTCTTTTTGTATTTTTAAAGAAGCATACAGAATACAGGGAGCTGTATTACGAATTGCGGGTTCTGTAATGATCTGTCGCTTCTGGATTGAAGGTAATTGCTCCAAAACGATACCATTATATCGTTCATTAGTAAGAACAAGAATATTCTCAGTTGGAATCAACTTTGATAATCTGTCAAAAGTACATTGAATCAAAGTTTTTCCAGTTCCAAGCATATCATGAAATTGCTTAGGATACTCTACTGTGCTTACAGGCCAGAATCGAGATCCAATACCACCAGCCATTAATATTCCGTAATAATTGTTATTCATAAATCAATTAAGTAATTCAACTTCTGCGTTTGGGTTAAACAAGTAAACATTTCCAGTGCTTGTTTCTATACATTCATACCGCTTAATTCGTTTATTTCCTTTTTTAAATATTTTACCATTATATAATCTAAATGAACTTCCTATTGGTAATTCATAAATATAATTTTTATCATTATCAGGATCATATTTTTTTAAGGCTAGAGATAATTTAGCATCTGTGTCACTACTAGCTTTTGGATTTCTAAAATGTTTGGCTAAAATAGGCAATAAACTATTAGGAAAAATATTTGGATTGATGTATGGTAACATTAATTGCTGAAAAGTGCTTTTCCATTCTATCCCGTGAGGCTTTATTTTAAAACCATATTTTTCAAAAGCCACTAAATGTGCAATTTCGTGTATCAATGTAATTAAAAACCTATATGGGTTTAATGAAGCATTTACTGTAATTTGATGCCTGCCATCCTTGGTTTTTCGATAGTCACCATGTCTTGTTACTCTTTCGTTAACAATTTTAAGGTGTACATTGTATTTTACAATTAATTGAAATGCAGGCTCTACGGCTCGATCAGGAATATATCTAGCAAGTATCTTTTTCACTCCGCCAAAATACAAAATAAAGACGGTTTATATAAAAACCTTTTAATCTAAATTTTATAACGGTTAAAAAAACCAGAGAGTAATTGTACAATAGATGAATAGTCGTCTAAAATTCTTATTATCGACAGCCTAAACAAAAATAAAAGGTTTTATTATTTTTTTTAGTTGCGAAACAAAATAGTTATATCGTTTAATAAAATAGGAGATTAAAAAAAAATCACCAAAAACTAAAAATCATAAAGACATCATCCAGTTGCGTTGTAACCGTTTGAATTTTCTGAGTTCTTTTCGAAGTAAGGCTATGAATTCTATGCCATTACTATCTGATTTTTCTAATCGTTTACAATTTTTATAAAGCTTATTAGTATGATTGATCAATGAATTAGCATATTTAATTCGATCGTCCTGAAAAACCTGACTTTCAGCATTTTTAATTATAGGAACTAAAGAGTCGGATTGTCTGATAATGTCACCCGTGAAATAAACAAAGGGATTTTCATTTCCATTATTTTGTAATGGAGCCAAATCATGAACAAGATACGCAGATATACTTCGAGATAATTTTAAAATCTCAAAAGCTTTCTTGTAAAGTACTTTATTTCTTGGCTGTAACATTGTAACTGATTGATAATCAAAAATAATCGTATTTTTGTATAAATCAATTTAGAATTTAATTAAAACAGATAAATTTGCTTTAATAATTAATGCATATTTTCATAAATTCTTTAAAATGCAAATAGATTTAACAAACTGGAAAATTATTGAATGTCTTCAAGAGAATGCAAGACAATCTAATACAGAAATAGGAAGAAAAGTAGGATTAAGTTCTCCAGCTGTTGCAGAGCGCATAAAAAAAATGGAAGATTTAGGCGTTATCGATGGATATACTACCAAGATCTCCTATACAAAAGCAGGGTATCAATTAAAAGCAATTATTACACTCCGTGCTTTTATGGGGCGTCTAAAACCTTTTTTAGTTAAAGTGGCACAATTTGATGAAGTAATTAATTGCTTTAGAATAACTGGAAACGAAAATATAATAATGGAGGTAGTCTTAAAAGACCAAATACATTTGCAGGGATTTATCGACAGACTTATTACTTATGGGGAAGTTAAAACACATATTGTACTTTCTAATTTGATAGCCAATAATCCTATTCAGAAGATAAGCATAAAGAAAGAATAAAACGTTTATATTTCTTTTACGCAAGTTTTTTAGAGATACCGTGAGTTTAAAAAATCAGAGATAATTATTAAATGTCAACAAGGTTGTTGTTCTTAATCAATGAGACCTAAATTAATCTATTTTCTTTATATTTAGTTAAACTAATTGATTTACAAATGTTAACGGAATTATATTAGAAAACCTATGGATAAAATACAAGAATATTTTGATGTAGCTATTGATAAAATGGTTTTTTTTGCACCTAGAATTTTCATTTCAATACTATTATTATGGATAGGTTTAAAAGTTATAAAAAAACTTAAATTCATTTTTGAAGCCTTTTTAATAAGAATTGGGATATCAGAAAGTATCCGTCCCTTTTTAATTTCAATTCTCAAAATATCTTTAAAAACAGGGCTGCTATTTTTAATAGCAACTATTCTAGGAGCAGATTTATCAGGATTAGTAACGATTATAGCAGCGATAAGCTTTGCTATAGGCTTATCACTACAAGGAAGCTTAGGTAATTTTGCTTCAGGTATTTTAATCTTGTCATTAAAACCATATAATTCAGGAGACTGGATTCAGTTAGATGATAAATTTGGAAAAGTTGAAGAAATAGGAATATTTAGTACTATTTTATGCACTCCAGGTAATAAAACCCTGATAGTTCCCAATGCCAAAATAACAGATAGTGTCGTTACCAATTACTCAAAAAAAGGTATGATTAGACTAGAAATAATTGTTAATATGCCTTATGACGAGGATTTTCCTAGAGTAAAAAAAATTATCAAGAATGCTATTCTGCCAATAACTGAAATTTTAGAAGAACCAATTCCTAAATTGGAATCGAAAACTTCGATTCTCATAATGTGCAAATAGCAGTAAGA
>CAVYIL010000070.1:0-16246 GCA_963768325.1 uncultured Flavobacteriaceae bacterium
ATTACAAAAAATGATTTTAGCATGTTTAACAATGATATTAATGAAATAATTAGAAATCGAAGATCCGTATTTTCTAATCAATATAACAATAAACCTATTTCAGATGAATTTATTAAAATATTGTTAGAAAACGCCAATTTTGCTCCAACTCATAAATTAACGGAACCATGGCGGTTTAAAATAGTACAAGGGGAAGCAAAAAAACGATTAGGTTCTTTTTTATCAGAAACCTATGTTGACATAACTCCTGATGAAAGTTTTTCTCCTTTTAAGCATAGAAAAATTATTGACAACTGTAAGTCTGCTAGTGCTATTATTGCGATCTGTATGCAACGCGATATAAAAGAAAGGGTTCCTGAATGGGAGGAAGTAGCCGCTACAGCTATGGCCGTACAGAACATGTGGTTAACTTGCACTGCTAATAATATAGGATGTTACTGGAGTAGTCCTGGGTTGATAAAATATATGGAAAACTTTTTTGATCTTAATGAAGGTGAACGATGTTTAGGATTTCTTTATATAGGTAATTACGACTATGACAAAACTAAAATAGTTTCTAAAAGAGATTCTATTACAAAAAAAATTGAATGGATTAAATAAAAAACCACGCAAAAGCGCGGTTTTTTATTTAATAAACGAGATATATGGTGTTTATTAATTCTTATTTAGAACATCATCAATAGCGTCATTTGCTTTTTCCGTTCCCTTTTTAACTACATCTTTTGCTGCATCAGAAACTTTTTCTACCTCATCTTCAGCAACTTCTACAGCATCACTAGCTATGTCTGATGCATCATCAACAGCTTCACTAGCGGCATTTGTTGTAGCGTTAACGGCATCACTAGCAGCATGAGCTGCATCCGTTGCTACTTGATCGATTTCGTCAACTGCCTCTTCTGCAGCTTCTTCTGTTTTGTTTGCATTCTCTCTACAAGATGTAACCGAAATTGCAAACATTAGAGCAATTGCCCCTAAAAGAATTTTTTTCATAATTGATTTGGATTCATTTAATTAAGTTAGTTAATTAGTAAACGTAGAATATTGTTATTTATTTTTACTTCTTACGTTTTTAGCCTTTATCAAGCTATTCTGAAGTAATTTTAACATATATACGCTACCAAAATTCAAGTATAATACAATTTCATAGCTCTCTTTTTTTAATTAAAGTCTCTGTAATACCGTTTTAAATTCGTTTCCTGAGTAAAATTATTTTGTAGAGGAATAAAGAAGATGTTAATAAATCTTAATTAATACTTAAAAAAAATAATATAAAAACTAAAACTTACTGTAATATGATATCTGATTAGACTGTAAACGCAGTATTTATATGATTTTTTAAAGCTCGATATATCTCTTCTACATCTACCAATATTTGATGATCCGTAAACCTAAACACAACAATACCTAAAGAACTTATATACAGTTTTTTAGCCTCGTCTCGATTATAAACACCAGAATACTCGTGAGCATATCCATCAATATCAATAGCAATTTTTAATTCTGGACAATAAAAGTCAAAGTTATAATTTCCTATTTTTTGATTTCTCAAAAAATTATATCCTTTTCCTGTAAGGTTCTGGTGCAACTGTTCAATTGCTGGTATCGAATTATCAAGAGAATGTCTAACTATTTTTTCTGATACAGGTTGATAAAGATGAATTTGTGAAGCCATACTCGAAAACGTGTTTATTAACAGTTTTCAAATTTATGGAATTATTCCACGCCAACAATAACACTATGTGTTAAAATCGGAAAATATCCAAAATATATCTTTCCCTTATATTAATTCCAATGCATTTTTCTATATATTTGAGATTTTGAATCAAATCATTTGTAAAATATAGAATGGATAGTCTAATTGATCACCCCATTAAACGCTTTAAACAAGTTCGAGAAGAAAACCATTTTACACAATCAGAATTTGCCAAAATATTAGACATTAAAAAATCTACGGCAGACATAGAGAGAGGTAAAACTAAAATTTCTGGAAAAGTTGTTGTTAAACTTCTTCAGGAGTTTGCTATCAATCCATTATGGTTGTTTGGAAAAAGTGATCAGAAAATCCTAAAAATATACAATGACAATGTAACCCCTAAAATAGTAACCGTCGACTCTCAAAATAATGAAAACATAGTTTTGGTTACTGCTAAAGCTTCTGCGGGATACCCTAATAATATACAAAACTTAGATTGGTTTCAACAATTACCTGCTTTTGATATCCCCTTGCCTGAGTATAGAAATGCTACTTATCGTGGTTTTCAGGTAGAAGGAGACAGTATGTTACCTCTTTTTTACCCTAAAGAATGGGTTATTGGAAAAGCTATTAATAACCTTTCTGAAATTGGTAACAACTCTATATGTGTAGTCGTTTCTGAGGATGGTATTGTAGTAAAAAAAATAAAACTAAATAAGGACATTTCAGCTCTTACACTTATTTCTATAAACACTGAATATCAGCCATATGTCATACAAAGCCATCTAATTTATGAAGTTTGGGAAATCAATAGTAAATTAAGTTTTAATATCGATTCTAATACTGACATTACCAGTATGAAAGAATTACAAGAGGCTATGATAGCATTGACCTCTGAAGTAAGAAATATGAATAGTTAAAAAACATAGTCTTTTTTAGGATGGGAACACTTTCTAAAATTATAACAAGTAATCGGTAAAGAAGACATTAATACCACTTTTTTATTGAGAGTGGTTTAAACTTTTTTGATTCTGGCGAAAAATAGTTGTTTTTTACTCAATTTGAGGGATTTTTTGCACTTCATAGCAGTGCTACGAGGTTATAAAAAAACGGAAATTTAGTGAAAAAGAACATTTTTATAACGAATTGAAAAAGTTTAAACCACTTCATTATGTGAAAACATTTAATAAATTGGCTCTATTTAAAATTTAAAAGAACACTCCGAACTTATTGGGGGCTAAAATAGATAGCTTAAAAGATGTTCATGCAAGAATAAGTGATTTTTAAACAACAGTACTAAAAAAAATGAAGCTATAATTAACTATGAATACTACATCTTTAATAAACTTAGTAGAACAATTTATAGAACCTAATACACTAGACAAAACAACTACTGTAGCAGAGCAAAAAGGAGGGCTTTTTAATGATGTTTATAAAATTAGCAATCATGGTAAATCGTGGTATATTAAACAATATATGGCTCAAAATAGTTCTAAAATTTTCAGCCCCCCAAAAATAGCTCCAACAATTAGAGCTAAACTAGCTTTTGAAGTACAAAAAGGATGCTATCGTTTAAATAAAGATATCCGTACCGTGCCAGATGTTTTTTTAGATGAAAACACAAACTCATTAGTAATAGAGGGGGTATTATCTCCAAAAGACATGGTTGAAAACATGTATAAAAACACCATTGATTTAGCGCATATCTCAATTATAGCTAAAACAATAGGAAGATTACATAATCAGTATCATAATGATATTAAAATCATAAAAGATGTTATTTTTCTTAATGAAGAGTTTAAGGACTTTAAATTACAGTTACAATATTATAAGATAGCAGAAGAAATAGGAGGAGAATATAAAGGTATAATTATTGGGCTAGCAGAAAAATATAAAAAACAATTTATAACTGTTTTACATGGTGATTTGAATTCTAGAAATATAATTGTTAATACAGATACTAATGAAATAGGCATAATCGATTTTGAACAATCACATATTGGCAACCCAGTTTATGATATAGCATATTTTTTATGTGAGGTATATATTTCATGTTTACATTTCAAAAATGAAAAATTATTAAAAGATGCAATAGATACATTTTTAACGGCATACATTGCAGAAAACAAAAAAACAGATATGAATATTTATCGTGAGGATTTAAAATTACACCTAGCGGTACAAATTATCTATAGGTTCTTAGGACTCAGCAGAAATTCTTGGACTTCATATATTGAATTAGATTCTGATAAACAAATAATAATAAATCAAGCAAAAAAAATTCTTTTATCAAAAAAAGAAAAATATATTGATTCTATATTAAATCAGAAACTAATGATAGTGACTTAATATACTCAGAGGGTGTAATTTTATTGATTTTTTTAAAAGATTTATTAAAAGTTACTTTATTGTTAAATCCAACTTCATATGCGACATCTATAATACTAAAATTCTTGCTATTGCTGTTTTTCTTTAGTATCTCTTTTGCTTCTTTAATGCGATAAGAATTGATTAATTTATTAAAATTTAATTTAAAATGTTCGTTTATAATTTGAGAGGTATTGTGTTTGGTTGTATTCAATAATTCTGAAAGTTTATTAAGCGTTAGGTCATTTTGTTTATATATTTTATCTTGATTTAATAATGTTAACAATTTTTCTTTTAACTCTATGGACAACCTTTCTGTGAGTCCTGATTTCTCATATTTACTTATTTTTATTTTATTAGGGTTATCAGAAGTATCCTCTATTAGAATAGGTTGTACTCCAAAAATATTTGGATAAAGATATGTTTTAAAACCCGTGTATAATACGAATAGAATAAATACAATTAACTGTGATTGGAGTAAAAGCGTATTTAATTCATTTTGATTAATTAAAACCGTTTCTATAGAGGATAGAACTAGGTGCAAAAAACAAAACACGACTATACTTGTTTCCCAATTATTCTTTTTTAGGGTATGTAGTGTTCTTTTTTCATAAGAATGTAAATACATTCTTATGAGCAAGATTCCGTAAATCATTAATGATACCCATTTTGATATTAGAATTATGTTTTCATATGACTTTCTATCATTTAGCAGTATTCTTAATTTTTCATTTTCTGGTAATATATATATCGGAACGAGAAAAATCAAAAGAATAATTGTCGGTACCAAATGCAAAATATCTATGGGTTTAAATTTATATTTAATGGTTAGCCTCTTAAAATAAAAATAAATAATTGGACCAAATAACAATGACATTGAAGTGGACAGGTATAATGTATGAGGGGAGTTATATATACTATTTGTCACTACTAAATATGAGTGCGTAATAAAAACAGAAAGTTGAAATATAAAAACACTTAATAATAAGTTAGCTGTTTTATCAAAACTTTTACATAAAACAAGAATAAAAGATATAAAAAATCCTACTGAGCCACCAAATACGGATAGATATAACCAAACATTGTTTTTATTAAGGTATTTCCTTTTTAACAATTTAAATGGTTTTGAGTCTTTTATCTTCCCGAATTGACTGTGTTTTATAAAATCAATATCTAAACTTGCTTTTATATATTTCTCTATATAATAACATGATAAACTTGCTCGATTGGCATTAGCGTATGTAATTGCTTTGTTTTTTAATACATTATAATTTTCTATTCCTGAAAAAAGGAAATTCTGAGAAATGATTTCTTCTTTTTGTTTTTCACTTCTTGTATTCTCAACACCAAAGATGCATAATGAGTTGAAAAACAAAAAGAAGAAACTCAATATTAATATATTTTTTTTCAAAATTAGATTCATAATTATTACCAGATAATAACATTCACTAATTTACGGTTCGTTTCACAAAAAATCTAATTAAATATTTATTAAGCAAACAACATAAATCACTAACCGCTAAAGATCAGTGAATTAACTTCTTTTTCTTTTTTTACAAACGACAATTCAAAATAAAAACATTGACACAATATTTACTTTTTATTAACAATATAGTTCCCTGTTTTATAAAAAAATGATTATTTGTCTATTAAATCGAATTATAACAATTTGGCTTCTTCCCAAAACAGATCCATTTCTGACAATGTCATTTCACTTAACGTTTTGTTTTTTTCTCTAGCTTTTTGCTCCAAGTATTGAAAGCGTTTTATAAACTTTTTGTTAGTTCGTTCAAGTGCATCTTCTGGATTTATATTCAGAAAACGTGCATAGTTTATCATTGAGAACAATACATCGCCAAACTCAGCTTCTATTTTATCTCGATCTTGTTGTTTAATTTCATGTTGTAATTCTTCTATTTCTTCTAATAGTTTATCAAAAACCTGTTTGGGTTCCTCCCAATCAAATCCTACTCCTGCTACTTTGTCTTGTATTCTGCTCGCCTTAACTAGTGCTGGTAAGGACTTGGGAACACCTTCTAATACGCTGTTTCTTCCTTCTTTTAACTTTATCTTTTCCCAATTTCGTTTTACTTCATTTTCATCTTTTACCTGTACGTCTCCATATATGTGAGGATGCCTAGTTATTAGTTTATCGCATATTTCATTGGCTACATCTGCTATATCAAAATCATTGGTTTCACTTCCTATTTTAGAATAAAAAACAATATGTAGTAATAAGTCTCCTAATTCCTTTTTTACCTCATCTAGATCATTGTCAAGAATTGCTTCACCGAGTTCATAGGTTTCTTCTATCGTAAGGTGACGTAAAGAATCCATTGTTTGTTTTTTATCCCAAGGGCATTGTTCTCGTAACTCATTCATAATTGTTAATAACCTATCAAAGGCTTGGAGTTGGTCTTTTCTGGAATTCATGTTTTTATAAAAATTTAATATAGAAGGGGTTTAAAATAATAAAATCTTAATTTCTTAAAAATATGTATTTAATCTTCATTATATGTCTTCTTCCTCCTCTTCTTCTAGATTATTTATAAAACAATCGAAACTTTCTGCTAGTTTCCTGAATGAATCTGCGTCTTCTTTTGGGTTACCAGAATCCATATATATGATATAAATGGCTTTATCTTTTATGTTAACACAAATCAAGTTCCCCCCTAAATCTGTAGCAAATGGTACATACTCTCTTGGTATTATCTTTTTATTTACATAATTCAAATAACATTTTTCCACGGTCCAGTCTTTTACATTTTCGTTTTCGTGTTTTAAAGACAAAAAGTTATTCAACCATAAAAAAGTATCATACTCTTCCATATAAAAGTGCTCATTTTCTGGTATTCCTCCATTGTACTGTAAGTAGTGATTTTTAAATTCTTCTGGTAAATTTATCTGCAATAATTGCTCTACCTCTTTAATTTCTTCTTTTGATAATGGTTTTGCGCAGTCTGAAAACATTGTTTTTATTTTTAGAATTTGAAGTGGTTTAAACTTTTTTGATTCTAGCGAAAAATAATTATTTTTTACTCAATTGAAGTGTTTTTCGCATTTCATAGCAGCGCTACGAGGTAATAAAAAGACGAAAATTGATTAAAAAAGAACATTTTTATAGCGAATTGAAAAAAGTTTAAACCACTTCTTTATTTGTTTTTTATATTAGTTTTTTTCTCTCACAAGTTATACCATTTTCCTCATGAATTTACTGCATAAGAAAACACCTTATTTTTATCCAGAAGCGATAAGGAAAAAAGAATGTTTTATTTCGGTAAATTCATGAGGAAAATGGTATTATTTAGTTAAGGGGTTATTTTTTTTATGATTGATCTTAATGCATACGTTTTTTTGTTTTTTATTATTTTTTTATTTAAGTTTTTTCTTGGCTTTTTAGGTATCCACCCTTTATCATAGGCTTTAACTTTTGCTTCATGAGTGTCGTATTTTACCCCAAAATGGTCTACAAACTGACCCACAGAACCTTTATGGGGCACTCTTGCTTTATGAGCTTCGGATTTTACTAATTGCATTGTAGATTCTCCTGAATTAACATCAAAATCGTGTACGTGATGCCACGTATATCCTTTTGTGTCTTTTTTCTTAAGGTGTGCTTTCTTAAATGCTCTGCTAAAATCTGAATTTCTTGATCCTGTTAATACAATTTTTACTGTATTTTTTTGGTTTCCAGTCACTGGAAACAAATCAAGGCTTCCTGTAAAGTCTACGTTTGTTGGTATTTCTCCATCTAAATCTATATAATTTATCGGGTTATTATCTACAAATGTATATGGAGAATAATTATTATGCTTGGGGTCTGGCTGTAAAAAAATTCGTTTATCTGGGCTATATAAACGCGCTTTAAAGTTATACAACCCTATCTCTTTATCATATTCTTGTCCTGTATATAAATATGTTCCTAATGTTTGCGGTGTATCATTTTGCTGAGAATATGTTAATCTTCCGTATGGAGCATAAGAATATTTTTCTTCTACCTTTGAAGTTTTAGCATTAATGACATACCGCAAATTATTTTGATAATCTCTTATAAAATAATAAGTATTCTCTTTATGTATCATTGCTACGGGTGTATACCCTATTCCGTAGATATATATTTTATCCCAATTATTTTGCTCCGGATTGTCTTTTTTTTCACTCTCAAAAGATTCATACATTGGTAAGGATCCTGTTCCCCACACATAATTTAAAGTACCTGATTGTTCTACTGTCGTTTTTATTATTTTCTGTACACGATTATTTTGACCATCGTATGCAAAAGTTAATTGTTTTGATGTTTCTGTATCATATATCTTAGAAACTTTGTTATTTAGTTCATCATATTCTAATCTAGTATCATTTCCTAATAGGGTTTTTCCTATCGTAGTATACTGTCCTATATCATCGATATTCTCTGTTGTACTATCTAATTTATTACTCCCTACACGGTAATTATAGTCCTTGCTAAGATTAGTTTCTTGTGAGTCTGTATAAGATTTTAAATTTCCATTAACATCATATGTATATCTATATCTTTCGGTATTTCCTGATTCTGTTTTCTGGACTTCTGTAATCTGATATTGATTATCATAAACATATTTCCAATTTGTGTTTCTTAAATCTTCATCAATCTCAGATTTTTCAATAATCAAACCATCATAATACTTTGTATTATTCTCTTCAAATTGGAAAATTTCCTTATATAGTTGTTTCTGTTCTTCGTTTTTGTCTACTGTTATTACTGTATTTTTTAGATGGTCTTGTACTGTATATTCTTTGGTTGTAATTATGGAAATATCATTACTTTTCTTTTGTATTACTTTGTTATTAATGCCGTAAACGTATTTAGCATATTCAAAAGGTTTCGTTATTTTTCCTACTCCATATATTCTTCCGTTTATATCGTAAGAATAAGCCACCTTTTTTCGATTAGGGTATACTATTCTTTTTAATTTACCGCCAGTATAATATTCATAATCAACAATATACAATAGATCTGACCCTGCTTTTGATACAACACTAATAATCTGTCCTTGCTCGTTATAACTATAGTTGGTTATTGAATTGGTTTCATTATTTTTATTAATTACTTGTGTTAATCTTCCTTTGGTATTACTAACATTTTTATCAAGTGTATCATAGCTCCAATATTTAATTGGAGTTGTTTGCACATCACTTGACCAGATAGGGATATTGGCTAATAAATTCATTTTTTTGAAATCGAACATCCCTGTTACCTTTGCTATTCCTGACTCTATAGGTCGGTTTAACAGGTCGTATTTAATATATTTCCAAGATTTATCGCTGCCCTCTGGAGTAAAGTTTCCTAATGCTTCAAAAACTAATAGTCCTTTTTTGTTTTTTATGGTATAGTTAGATCCTTCATCTATACTAAAGGTACTTGTTTGTAATCCTAAAAGATCTTTAGTCTCTTTTATATTAACATACTGATTGTCATTACTTAATTGGTATGACAAGGGTAATTTATGGTTTACTTTGTTTTTGTTACTAGAATATTCGTATACAAGCCCACTTATAGACTCTCCACTTTTAGAACCTATTGGTCTTCCAAAAACATCTGTAATAGTTATACTTTCGTGTTCTCGTTTACTTATATTAGTTGTTGTAAAATTTAACTTATTTTCTTCTGCTATGCCTATACTTTTTTCTAATAACGTTCCTTTTAGCCCTTGATATGTTATCCTAGTACTGTTTTCTGAGGAATTACCGACGTTTGGTTTATGTCTTGATTTTACCCTCTGCAGGATATCATTACTATACTCTGTTTTATGAAACATTTTGTTGTAATCGTTATGATTATTGATTACATATGTTTTATCTGAGTTGTTTTGGTAAAAATCAGAAAGCGTACCAGTAACCGTGTTCTGTTGATAATTATACGTCACAAAATCATTATCAAAAGAAAATTCATTATTAACGCTTAAGACTGGTTTTGTATGTATTATAGGGTTTCCCCAGCCATTATATACTATTGCATTGGATATCTTACCTTTTATATGATTATCTGAATTAACATATTGGTATTGGTATTGAATTGGACGAAATAACCCATCCATAAAAGTAATTTCTGGTGTTGGTGATTGTGCTATCAGTGTTTTTTTTAAATTACCCGTAATAGTAATATCACTAGTGGCTATGGTTTGATTTTTTATTTGTTTTACCAATTTACCATTGACAAAAAACATCGTGTAAATCCCTAAACTTAATATTAAAAAATTCTTTTTAGATCCTATTGTTATATTGCTCGTTTGATTTGTTTCATGATTAATGATTTTTAAAACATCTTCTTCTTTTCTTAGTGTAAAGCGTTTTTTGGCAAGCATAAAATCAGAATCAGCAATAAAAAATATTCCATATTCTTCGGTTAAATCGCTACTTAATAACTTGTTTCCTGTTGTTTGATCTCCCAAATAGAGTCCTTTCTTTAGAAACTGTACATCTAGTAAACTATTGGGGTGTTCTGTATTATATTCTTTATCTTAATTTTCTCTACTATAATATTTTTGTGAGTATCCAGTTACTTTTCCTTGATCATCGATAGAGGCTATAAACTGCTGAGCATCATCACAAACATAACGAATTGCTCTACCATTATTAGATATATTGGTTACTACATTGCCATTATCATCTCGAATTATTATGTTAGTTCTACAAGATACGGGTCGTATTAATAGGTCATCAATCAATATATTTCCTATTCCTCTAATTTGTGGCTTTTTACCGGAATCAATTAACATTTCTACATATTGCCATTTATTAGTTGCTGAAAATTTCTGATATTGATCATCAAATCCAATTTCTACTGAAGCAAGAGCTAAAGTGTTTTTTTCTGTCTTTATCCAAGTAGATAACAAATACTGGTCATGTATTTTAGTATCTACTACTCTATCTGTGAATGTTCCTCCTTTATTTTTTAGTTTAATACTATGATTTCCTGAGTAACTTTCTGTACTAAATTCCCCGTTAAATAAATTTTGGTTTTCTTGTTCAAAATTGTAATATCTTACGGGTTTTATAAGATTATTTGCTTTGATTCCTTCATATATTACCATAGGTTTTTTATGATGGAGATCTGGTGTAATGTAATAAGGGATACCTTCATCATCTGTTGTTACAGTAGGGAGACCTGTTATAGGATCTCTAGACGACACGACTTTAGTATTAACCCACTTATAATTAGGATATGTAACTTCTTGTTGATTTTCAGCATTAAGTTCTTTTCCTACAAAAGCCACAATCTCTTGGTGTTTACCTCCTAAGCTTGATACTATTAATCCATGATTCTTTATTTTGTCTTTAAGTAATTCTATTTTACTTTTAATTTCGTTTTGAAAGAATAAAGAATTTGTTGTAGAACTGGGTATTCGTATACTATACGGAACGAATCTTATTAAACTATCCAATATTATCGTATACTTTTGGTGTAATTTACTTTCTTTTATGGCTCTTATATCGGCAATTACATCATTATGCTTCTCAATGGTCGTTGAGGTTTTAAAATGTTCTTTTAAAGCATTGTGGCTTTTTAGTAAAAAATTCCCTACCTGATCTTTAAGATCATGATATTTTTGAGTTTCAATATGTAATGCTGATTCAAATTTTTGTAATACTAGTTTAGATTCATGCCCCTCTTCTATCATTCTTATTTGTTCAGTACGTTTGGCAAAAACCTCATTCCTTTTTTGTTGAATATTCTTTTTTAATTCTTGTATTCCTATTCTAAGTTTATAAATTCTATTTTTAGCCGCTTCAATTTTTGGGTGATTTATTCCATACGAAATGCCATATCCAATAAGGCCACCTATCCAGCCCAAATAAATATTTCTATTATAGATACCAATATTCGATTGTTCGCTATTGATTAGATCCTGTCTATTTATTATTTCTGTATTAAACCCACTAATTTCTTGTTGCAAACTTGTGATTCTAGCGTGTATTGAATGTGCATTTACATGATTTTCTAAAACTGTTTTTTTATAATTATCCACATTTTTTACCAGTTCATGAATTTCTGAATTTAATTGATGTATTTGCTGGCTTAGATTTTTCTCGTTATCTAAAATAAGTTCTGCAGCCTCAAATACTTCTCTATATTTTTTATGCTGGATTTCTGTTTTTTCCTCGTACTCTTTTTCTGCTAGACCTTGTGCTATAATATCCGAGACTATACCTGCTAATACTGCTTCTGTATCTCTATAATTATCCGTTGCCTTTACTTCTTTAGCTTTATAATAATTCTTGGGTGCGAGTATCTCCTTTTCATTAATATTGAAGGTGTCATAAGCCGTAACATCAATAGAAGTTATAACTTCTTCGACCGCTCCTTTTTTCACGGACTGTACCGTCATAAAATGCTCTGTCAATCTGTTTTGCAGTCGTATCGGTCTATAATGTTCACTAGCATACGTATATCTTGTTTTATGTTCTTCCTTTTCTCCATCTATTGCGGTACCTTCTATGATCTCTTCCCTTAGCATAAGATGTATTGGGGCAAACTCATAGGTGTATTTAGTGGTATATGCTACTCCATCTAGTATTTGTGTTTTCTGTATTGGACGCACATTATATGTTCTACTCTCTTGCAAGTCTACCCCATCTAATTGGTGTTTTAGATCACTTTCCCAAACAGTATAATAGGTATAATCCTGAGACACTATTTCTTGCTCTGTATTATATACAATAGAAGTATAAGGATACCCATTTAATGGCGTTATACCTCCTTTTTTGAAAGACTCGTTATCAGACGGATAATCACTTTGATATTCTACTAAATTCGGATCTGGTATTTTTAATGCTTCTGGGGTTGCTGGATAACCCATTGCTCTGTCTTTGCCAAAAATATTGTATCGATTAAAATAATAGTTTTCTATATAGCCCCCATCTGTATCATTTAGTGGAATAGTTGTATTTAGAGTATATTCCTTGCTACTTGGGATATCTGTTACCTTGCCATAAAATGCTATTTCACTAGCCGAATGATACATTGCACTAGCTGTATCATACTGATAATAATGATGACTTAATTTTTGATTCCCTTGTAAAATACTCACTTGTACTACAGGGTAATCATATAATTCTTTCTCAAAGGAATTGCCTGTGATCCTGTGTAAAGTTACCGCTGTAGCTTCTTTATAAGCTGGATGGTTATTTCTACTACGCACTTCTGCTGACTCTCCTATTGCGGGTTGAAATTGGTCTAAATATGTGTTTTTAACCACAAATCCATTTTCTAAGTTTACAGGCCCATAGCTTACATAGGCTCCTGATCCTATGGTGTTGGAGATAGAATCTTGATGAACTATTTTATTTTCCTCTGTTGGTAGTTTTATAGAACTATACACTTTTCCGTTACGCAGACGAATACAATGGTTTTCTATAGCTGTTCCGGTTTTAATCGTATACGGAATAAAATCGTCTACGATTGTATTTGTACTTCCCACCAATTTGGTTGTACTATTTAGTGAAAAAGCATCATTGGTTATCGATAACCAACTCCCATTGGGTTGTCTATAGAATAACTTGCCATTTACCGATATATAATTGTTAGCTATAGCTGTACTTTTATGGTTCGTGCCAATTAAATCATCTACAAGTTCTTTGGATATAGGTTCTAGTATCATACTGGCATAACCAACCATATCGGCAGTGCTATTAATAACCTCTAAAGTTTCTGCTACTGATATCGCTTCACCGATACTAGGAATTACTATGGTTGCTACTGATACAACAATATTTAATACCTCAACAGATACATTTATTGCTTCATCAATAAAATCTGATGTGCCAATTTGTTCTCTAGATGCGTTATCGATTGTACTCCACTTTTGAGTATTGGGATCGTATTGATGAAATTCTGGTGTTTTATAGGCTTTATCGCTACTCGCTATTAGAGTAGAGGCTATGTCATTAGAAAAACCACTGGTATAATAAGGGGATACTAATTCTTTGGTCAAAAACTCTTTTCCTGTGTATCTAAAAGCATAATTCTTGCCATCCGATGGCGCTATTGCATTATTAGAACCCACTAGTAAGCTATGTGCTTTACCAACTTTATGAATTACATCTCCTACTATAAAACTTTCTATTTCAGTTTGTCCTGCCGCAGTATGTAAATGCTTTAATTGAATATTTTCATAGTTCTCATCCCAAACAATACCATAGGTACTATTGATTTTTTTCATATCGGGGACAAAATGTGTTATTAAATCACCTAATATGGGAATATCTCCAGCATCTGGTATGTTTTGATCCCAATTATCATAAGTTTGCAATACTGCAAAACTATTGCCTGCTTGTACATCTATTTTACCGTCTTTTCCCAAAAATGTGGATAATAGAGGGATTTTTTCTTTGTAGGTATCTAAATCTACTTTGTCACCTATTAAAATTGCTTTTTTATTTACTTTCTTCCCTTTTAAGTTCCAATTCATGTTCTCATCATGGTAGAGTAAACTAATATCTGCATGTATCCCATGCGAATCGGTAATTATTGCTACAATCAGATTGTTCTTTACACTTATGGCTGATCGATGATCTAATTTTTCTTCAGCCGACTCCCCTTCACTTCCTATAATTTCACTAAAAGCATTTTCTATCGTACCCGTTGTAGTAGCTGTGATTTTAGTCTTAAAATCTGTTTGTAATTGACGACTATAGGTACTCCAAATATGTCCGTCCCAACTGTAGATATATAAAAAATTAGTCACCTCATCTAATACCGTAATAAAGTTTTCACCAGATTCTAATGTAAAATACTTACTAGTCAAATTAGCGTGTTCTGGATTCTTTTGCCATTCTCCGGATACTATATTGTTTTTATGAAAAATAGTCACTTGTGATCCGCCATCAGAGGATGCTAAGGCAAAAAAACGATCTTGTAATGTTATATGGTATACCTTTCTTTTATGTTTTGCAGCATCTACATCTCTAGCTATATATAATTGCTTTTGATGTTCTATAAATTTGGATTCGGTACTACCGAATGCATTATCTACTAATATTTTTAATTGCTCCGCTTCTTTCTCAAAACCAGAGGCAATATCCAATATTACATCTTTTGCTAAATTATATTGCCCCTTATACCAATCTCGTATTGCTACTGCTAAATCTCCATTAGCAATATCTACCCCTACTTTATAAAAGTTCTTAGTTTCATCTTTTAAGGCATCTTCAAAACCATTGATTACACCAATTGCCATTGGCGAAATGTCTGTAATAACATCAAAAACTTTGGCTTTTATTTGTTTTAAAATCCCTTTGTTATACTCATCTTTAGAAAGATATCGGTCGTAAAAATACCCATCAAACTTACCAAGGTCTTTTTCTTTCCATCGATCCCCGATCCACTGATACACTTTTACATAACTCTGTCTTTGTGTCAAATCTTGAGATTCGAATATCGCTACTACATAATCCGATCCGTAAAACAGTTCTGGGGCACTCCATCGAGATGTTATACCATAAGTTACATTTCTGGGGTTTTCTGGAAATTCGATTTCGATATCCGTTGCGCTGCCTTCTATCTTTTGTTTTCCATATCGATATGCATAACTGACTCCTTCGGGTTTAGTATATTGTTTTATTGCGCCATATAATGCTCCTGTTTCGGAGTGATATAATTTGGTTTCTGTTTTGGTAAAGCCTGCTTTTACATTATCTGTTTCCTTTAATCCAAAGTAATCGTATAATGTCGCAGGTTTATAGGTAGCTCCTTTCGAATCTAAATAGTTTATTTTAGTTAGTAACCGTTTACGAAGTTCGGTATCGGGATTTAGAAATTGGTATTCCATCCGCACTTCTTGCATGCGGTTTCCTTTATGGTTTTTTAAGGTAATAGATGATAGATATTTGTTTTCATACCGTTCTTGATATGCGTCTTTATCATTAGCTGTAGTGGCACTATTTTTTTCGGTATGGGGATCGATAAACTCATTTTCGTTTTTATCTCCGTATGTAAATACAAGTGTTTTGCCCCGTAGACCTTCTATTTTGGATAAATAAGTTGCTCGAGTATGTTTGATTCCTTGATCTCCTACCGCTTCTTCTTGCTTGTTATAGTAAAATTTAACTTGTTCGCCGTAAATATTCTCTATAGCTGATATATTATAAGAAATTGGCAATCTGCTTTGATTTTCAGTAATTACAGAGCTTCCGATCCAGTTGTTC